>JAFMRP010001684.1 GCA_017354095.1 Ktedonobacteraceae bacterium | reverse complement strand
ACCCTGGTGGGTCACACCATCGGGGTCGTGGCGGGCTATGTCAGCCTGGTGGTCACCGGTCTGACAGCGGCGGGTCCGGCACTGGCGGTGGGTGTCACCTGGCCTCGTGTGCTGGCTGCCGCGCTCTCGCTTGGCCTCACGGCTGGTTTGATGGTGCTGTGCAAGTCTCCGCATCCTCCCGCGGGAGCAACCACGCTGATCATTTCCCTCGGTATCTTGACTCAGCCCTGGCAACTGGTGCTGTTGCTGGTGGCGGTGGTGATACTGACCATCCAGGCTTTTGCGATTAACCGGCTCGCGGGCATTCCCTATCCCTTCTGGAATCCGGTCAAAGAGCAGGAGGCAGGCCCAGGACAGCGCGGGTGAATGAGCGCGACTGTTGTCACAACCCAGGAGTGGTATGGATTTTCTCTCATGGATACCAGAACTCTCGTCTTTACATACCTTGACACGTATATACTCTATGAAGTATACTAAGGGCATGGAACCTGTGTTCGAAACTCTCAAGGAGAAGACAACGCGGCCCAGACCGCGAACGTGACAAAGGAGAGACATCATGAAAATCAAATTGACCAGTGTTTACGTGGATGACCAGGATAAGGCCTTGCGCTTTTATACGGAGGTACTGGGCTTTGCCAGGAAGGCCGATGTCAGTCAGGGTCCCTATCGCTGGCTGACTGTGGCCTCCTCGCCCGAGGAGCCGGACGGCACTGAGCTGCAGCTGGCGCTGAACGACAATCCCGCAGCCAGGGCGTATCAGCAGGCGATGTTTCAGCAGGGTCAGCCCGCGGCCATGTTCTTTACCGACGACATCAAGGGCGACTACGAGCGGATCAAGGCTCACGGCGCCGAGTTCACGATGCCACCCACCGACGTGACCGCTTCGACCATTGCGATACTCAACGACACCTGTGGCAACCTCATTCAGCTCACCCAGCTGGCACGCTATTAAGGGAGGCCGTTCAACAGGATGGCAGCCATGGCTTGAACGGCGGTGTACGTCAGCGCTCCCGGTGTGCTGCCATCTCCGGGCTATTCCGGGATTTGGAGTAGACGAAGAGTGGAAACTGTGTTCGACGTCATTGCGGAGCCGAACCGCCGCGCGATATTGAGTCTCCTGGTCTCGTCACCACAGTCGGTGGGAGAGATCGCGCGTCAGCTTCGTATGCCGCAGACGACCGTGTCAAAGCACCTGCGAGTGCTGCGCGAGGCTGGTTTCGTGGAATCTACCGTGGACGCACAGCGCCGTCTCTACCGGCTGAAACCTGAACCGCTTCAGGAGGTGGACGCCTGGCTGGCTCCGTTCCGCCGGTTCTGGTCCGCTCACGTGGATGCTCTTGAACGCCATCTTGACCGTATGGATCGATCAACTTGATGAAAAGGAAGACAAGGAGAAGACGATGACCAATCGCGAGCAGTATACACCGGGTTCAGCCAGCGGGGCGCAGATACGAAAGGACGGAGAGAAGTGGACGCTCATTCTCGTCAGAGAGCTGCGCCACGCGCCGGAAAACGTCTGGCAGGCGCTGACCGATCCGGCGCATCTGCGCGAGTGGGCGCCCTTTGAAGCCGATGGGAGCCTGGGGACGG
>JAFMRP010000050.1 GCA_017354095.1 Ktedonobacteraceae bacterium | reverse complement strand
TACCCGTCGCTCTCAAGAGGTCCCATGGCCTGTTTCTCCCACGCGACAACCAGGACCGAATAGGCACAAGCATCTCCTGCGTCGCGGGCACTACCGCCTCGGCAAAGGCTTCATACAACTGGCCGGCACTCTGAAAACGCTCGGAGGGCTCTTTGGCCAGCGCTCGCTGCACCACCGCATCAATATCAGGCCGCAGATCGCCACGCAGCGACAGCAGCGAGGGCGGCCGCTCATGGACGTGCATGAGCGCCAGGGCAATTGTCGATTCGGCCTTAAAGGGCAATCGCTTGCTGAGCAGATAGAACAGCAGCACACCAAGCGAATAGATGTCTGAACGTCCATCCACTGGCTTCCCCAACGCCTGCTCAGGAGAGATATAGTCGGGGGTACCCATCATTACCGCTTCCTGCTCCTTCTGCTCGCTCGGCTTCAGAGCGTGGGCTGAAGGCGCGAAACAGGCGATGCCAAAATCGGAGAGCATGATGTGCCCCTGCCTATCCAGCAGCATGTTCGCCGCCTTGACATCACAATGCACAAAGCCACGCCCATGGGCATAATCAAGCGCGGAAGCGATCTGCTCAAGATACCACTGCACCTCTTTAGGAGAAAGAGGACCACGCCTGGACATATAGTCGGTGAGCGTGCCCCCCTCCATATAGGGCATCACAATATACGGGATACCCTCCTGCTCACCATAAGAGTAAATGGGCAGAATATTGGGGTGGTCCAGTTTACTGGCGGCTTCAGCCTCTCGCAGAAAGCGCGTATAAAAATCCCGCTGCATGCGGATATCCATTGGCACGCGAGGGAGGAATACTTTGATAGCAACCTTGCGCACAGGATTCTGCTGCTGCGCCAGAAAAACCGCGCTCGACCCCCCATACCCCAATAGCTTCTCCAGCACGCACGAACCCACGATCTTCCCAATGAGATGCTGTCCCTTGGTCACGACCAGACTCCTCTCTTGCAGTTTCCGAGAGAACAGGTGCCATACCGCGCGACCGAGCTAGATGACGAATTGGCCATCTCGCATGATGACGCGGCCATCCACCTCAATCGTACAGCGGCTTGGAATAACATCTACATGGATGCGGGCATCCCAATCGGCACCGGTAAATTGCGGATAGGGATTGCCAAAAGCCACGTGTAGGCCAGGCATTTTTTCATCCTGCAACAGATTCCCTACCAGTTGCTTCAGGCTAGCAAGTGTCCCGATGGCAAACTCGCCAGCGCGGTTTCCGTTGGGCACGGAAAAGAGATAATCGCGTACCTCCTGTGCGATGGCGACATCTTCGCAGTTCACCTCGGTCACATATCCATCCTTGACACGAATGGTCAATGGATGCTGTAACACACCATACTTCTCAGAGAAGTAGTCGCCCAGCACATCGCAGACCAGCACTCCATTCAGGTTGGCTGGCGCGGTAAAGACCTCGCCCTCGGGTAAATTGCCCCACTTACCCTGTTCATGATAGCGTCCATGACAGGGAATCCACTTCCAATCTTTTCGGAAGGTCGCGGTAACATCGCTGCCCCTGGCGGAGGTAACATGGATTGTACCTGCATCGCGTACCAGTTCATACACCCGGTTGGTCAGTTCAAAAACTTCATCATAGTCGGCGCACATGCCATCGGCCATCAATTGTTCATCGATGCCGATCATATGCCCATGCCGCACCTTCAGTTCCTGCGCCAGGAAGGGCAGCAGGGGAATACGCATACCGATCTCCCCCGGCTGTGAGATCGCGATATAGTAGCTCACAGTTGGTCGCGTCTGTAACAGATCATTGCGCATCTCGTCAGGGAATGCTGTCAACGGACGCGTGCCGTAATGCTCAAGGAACCGCACCGTGACATCTGCCTTCTCCGCCAGCACAGCTGCCGCCACCTCACGCGCAATGCCTCCTCGCGCATAATCAGTAAGAATAAAAACGCGATCCCGCTCCGTTACTCCCATACAGCGCACCGCATTCCGCGCACCCAACCGCACGCGCTCGGCGAACGCCTGGCTATCTTGCTCTTTATGATTAGCAGCACTTGCCATGATCAAACTCCTCATTTTGCTTCAAATATCAATATTCTATTCCAGGACTTCCTACATTTCACGCTAATGACTTTATTATACTACAGAAGTAGTACGACATAATACAGAATTATTACGACGTGAGCGTGCCTCCGATCAGTAATCAGAGGCTTCCACGCAGTCTCCAGCGAAGGCGACGAAACTTTTCATCTCCATCTATCGTGTAGAGTATGCCAATGGGAATCGTCTGTCAGACGCAACGCATCAATACTCCTTAAGTAAAGAAGAGAGTGGTTTGGAGAACTCTCTTATGGAATCGAACATGAGCAAATCACAGGGAAAGCAAGATCAGATTGCCTCGGTGAGTTCTCCCGGGAAGCGAGCCCCACCCTCTGAGAAGAGAAGAGAAGAGAGAGGGAAAAGCCCCCATGATCTGGTCGTCGTTGGCTCATCAGCAGGAGGGGTAGAGGCACTGTCGATCCTGGTAGAAACCTTGCCAGCCCATTTTCCTGCCCCGGTTGTGCTAGCTCAGCACCTTGATCCAACCCGTCCGAGTAACCTGGATCAGATTTTACAGAGCCACACCATCTTGCCGGTTGAGGTTGTCAGGACAAAGTGTCTCTTGCAAGAAGGGCATATTTATATTTTACCGACCAATTCCAGCATAACAATAGATAATCATTCTATACAGTTGCAGGATGATGATTCGAAACGACCCTGTCCTTCGGTCGATACATTGCTATCCACAGCAGCACAGGCGTATGGGGAAAATCTCATCGCCGTTATCCTTACAGGAACCGGGTCAGATGGTACGTTAGGCGCCATTCATGTCAAGAACGCAGGTGGGCTCGTGATTATCCAGAACCCACAAACGGCGCGATATCCGTCTATGCCGCTCTCGTTGCCTCCGTCCATCATCGATTACAAGCTTGATGTAGAACAGATCGGCCCATTGCTCTCTGAACTGCTCACCCAGGCACGCTCCCCACAAATAGAAGAGAAACCAGAAGATACTTTGCAAGAGATCATCGCATTGGTGAACCAACAAGCCCACATCGATTTTCGCCTGTACAAGACATCAACCCTGCAGAGGCGTGTAAGCAGACGAATGGTGGTCATGCACCTGCCAACCATACAAGACTACACGAAGTATATGAGAACACATCCAGAAGAAGTGGGGGAATTGGTCAAAACCTTATTGATCAACGTCACTCAGTTTTTCCGCGATCCAGAGGCATTTGCCTACCTCGAACATGACATTTTACCGAAACTGATCGAACAAGCTCGTGCACGTGACCGTGTCCTGCGCTTCTGGGCAGCAGGTTGCGCCACCGGAGAAGAGCCCTACTCGTTAGCGATGGTACTCGCTACGCTTCTCGAAGCGGAACTACCCAGGTGGAGTATCAAGATTTTTGCGACCGACCTCGATGAAGCCGCCATTGATTTCGCACGGCGGGGGATCTACTCCGAAAAGCTCTTAGAGGGAGTGCCTCAAGAGTATCGAGACCGTTTCTTTGAGCGCCTGGATCATCGATATCGCATCAGCAAAATGGTGCGGCAAATGGCCATTTTTGGACGGCAGGATTTAGGCCGGGGCGCTCCTTTCCCACGCATTGATCTGGTGCTTTGTCGCAATGTGCTGATTTATTTTACCCCCGAGCTGCAAGAAACAGTCCTCAATCAATTTGCCCTTTCGTTGCATCCCAATGGGTACCTTTTTCTCGGAAAAGCGGAGACGGTACGGCCCACGCAAACACTGTATAAACTCGTCAATAAACAGTGGAAAGTGTATCAGTGTATTGGCAAGAGACGTTCCCCAGAAGAGCTTCAACTACCTTTCTCGAAAAGCACACTAGAACAGCTCAGGATACATCAAAGCAGGATTTCGAACAGGGAGCAAGAAGTACCGACATACGAGCTTGAGAGTCATCAATTACCACGCCCTCAAGACGTATTTTTGCGCTTTTTGCCCACGGGTGTGGTGATGATTGATCGCTCCTATCGAATCCTCATGATGAATGGAGCAGCACGACGACTCCTGGGGTTGCGACAACTAGAACATGATCAAGACTTTTTACATTCCGTACCAGGTCTTCCCTACCGTGAGACGCGTACGGCTATTGATACCGTCTTTCGCGAGCGAGAGCCGGTCAATCTGGCAGAGGTTGAGATTGAATCAACCACAGGGGAAAACCGCTATGTGAGCCTGGCTCTGGCACTGACACACGTAGATACAGGGAGAGCGGAGCCGATAACCATCTGTGTCAACGACGTGACGCAGCAGGTCCAGATACGACGACAACTGGAGATCGCCCAGGCACAGCAGGCGCAACTGGTGAACGAATTAGAGATCGCCAACAAACATCTGAGCTATGTCAATAAAGAACTGCTAAATGTGAATGAAGAATTACAAGTGAGCAATGAGGAATTACTGCTGACGCATGAAGAGTTGCAAGCAAGTATCGAGGAGTACGAATCCACCAATGAAGAGTTACAGGCAGCCAATGAGGAATTAGAGACGCACAACGAAGAGATGCAGGCAGCCAATGAAGAGCTAGGAGCAACCAACGACGAGTTGACCTCACGAACCAGCGAGTTGCAGGACCTCACGACACAGTTGGAAAATGAACGAGGACGGCTGGCAAAGATGGTTGAACTCGCACCATTTTACATTCTTGTGTTGGCAGGGCCGAGCCTGATTGTCGATGCCTACAACACCAACTATGTCCATGCGGCTGAACATCAGCCAATCCAGGGGCAACCCCTGGACCAGGTGGTTGATCTGTTCCAAGAAAGCGGAATAGGGCTGCTGCATCTGGCGAGAGATGCCTATCGTCTCGGCATAATACAGAGCATACGCAGAGCAATGATTGCTTCTCCAGAAGGGCATGTGAATAGGAAGCACGCCACATCGTATTTCACGTATACCGCCGTGCCCTCCTATGATGCCAGCGGCAAGATAGATGGGGTAATCGTTTATGTGCAGGACGAAACCAAGCAACGCTTACAAGAGGCGGAAGATGAGCTTGAACAGCTGAAAGTGGTTTTTAACACCTTGCCGAAGGCTGCACTGGCTTTATATGATGCGCAAACGGGCAAGTTGCTAATGGGCAGCGCGCGCTATCTTGAGCACACGGCCTCTCTGCACCATCTGAGGCAAGATGACCTGATCGGTCGCACCTGGCAGGAACTGTCCTTGGTCCCGTCGCAGGAACAGGCTATCCGCCTCTGGCAGACAGCACTGGAGAGTCAGACAGCAGCTCACCTTGCTGAAGTGGCAAGCGAGAACCGTCTCGGAGAGATGATTGTCTGGGATGATACCCTCACGCCGATCATGGATATCGACGACCCGGGAAAGGTCCAATTTCTGCTGGCTTCGGCAGTCGACATCACCGAACAGGTTCAGGTGCAGAAAGAATTGGAGAAAGTAGCCGACCTCAAAGATGAGTTCTTGTCACTAGCATCACATGAGTTGCGTAACCCTTTGACAACCATTCAAACAACTGTCCAGCTTCTGCAAAGAAAGATGAAAAAACAGCAAAAGACATTTGGTAATACAGCCCAAGAGCAAGACATTGATCGAGAAATCGTTCGGCTTGAAACCATCGCTCATCAGACAGGTCGGATGAATGAACTCATAACGGAGATGCTGGATACTGCCCGTCTTCGCGGGCATGCGTTTGAGCTGCAGAGAAAAGAAGAAGTGAATATCGTTGAGCTAGCACGAGGGGCCATTGCTCGCTATGGACAAGATGATCAACCGAGGAAGATCACCTTACAAAGCGAGCAGGAGACGATCCTTGGCAGATGGGATGAGAAACGTCTCGAGCAAGTGCTCGACAATCTGATCACCAATGCACTCAAGTATTCGCCAGCTGATACCCCCATTATGGTAGCCATAGCCGTAAAGGAGCAGAGCAGTGACTCTGATGAGAGGAAGGTGATTGTTTCCGTCCACGATCAAGGACCAGGCATTGCTGAGAAAGATCAGGCACATCTTTTCGATCGCTTCTACCGAGGGAACAAAACGGCTGGACAGAAACAAGAAGGCTTAGGTTTGGGTCTCTATATCTCACATGAAATTATCACACTGCATGGTGGACAGATGTGGGTCAGCAGCAGCGAGGGACAGGGTTCTACATTTTATTTTTCGTTGCCTGTTAATGGTCATATAGCAAGTGAACCCGACGGCTGAGAGATCCTATGAGCTGCTCCTGATTGACTACCCCACAACGACTCTGCCATCGATCCGTACATGCACCTTGACCTGCGGCAGCGGTTTGGTAGCAGGTCCCTGCAGCACCTTTCCACCGTTGGCTGGATCAAATATTGCTCCGTGGGCAGGACAGACCAGCAGGTGCGTCGTGGCGTCATAGCGCACAAATACCCCCACATGCGTGCAGGCCTTCTCATAGGCGACATAACGACCATCAGGCAGATGGATCAACACGCTGGGTTTTTTGTCGGCTGGGTTGGTGAAATCAACCGCTGAATTGATGGCCATCTTCGGCCCACCAATCACAGTATTCGCGCTCTGCTTACTTTTGCTATTGACCTGAGTAGGGCTCGCGGCTCCACCAACCGGCTGTGCCGGCGCGCCATTCCCTTTCCCGACCAGGTTCCCCAGATTGAGAAAGACCGCTACCCCCGCTGCTGCCACCCCTCCGGCCACCAGCGTACTGACCACTCGCCTCCGGCTGATGGCGCCCGCGCGCCTTCGCTCACGCCGCTGTGGCCTCGCCAGAGGCTTCATAGGCTCCCACCCGGCCACACCGGAATTCTCCATGCGCTGAGGAGAAGCCTGCGGCGATCCCACAGGCTTGGCTGCTCCTTTCGGCCTCGCCAGAGGCTCTTGAATCGGGCCCGGCATGGACCACCAGTCAAAGGGGCGCACCCCCACGTCGCCATGCCCGGTTGGCGGAACAGGGGCCACCACGCGGTCCGGCGATCCGGCACCTATCGCCATCTCGAATTCGCCCGGCACATCGTCTGCCTGCTGCGCCTTTTTGGTAGCTACCTCCTCAGGCGCAGGCGGAACACGCATAATGGGCAACTTGCCGGTCACAATCGGTGGCAACAGCTGCCAGCCCCCCGTGTTGCCACTCACCGCGTCCTTTGAGATACTATCGAATTGTACCGACGGGAGCTTGCCGGTCACAAACGGCTGGTTCAGCGGAGCATAACCATCGGCAGGCGTCTCTGGCGCGGCAGGTCTGGAGACAATTTTAAGATGACCGGTTGCCCCTACAGAGACCTGGGCAAAAGCCTCGACCAGGTCGCTGATCCGCTGGAAACGCCGCGCGGGATCACGCTCCAGCGCCTGGTTGATCACCGATTCCATGGCAACTGGCACCTCAGGGCAGATCGAGCGCAACGACGGGGCTGGTTGGGTGAGACGTTGCCTGGCCACCTCCAGCGGATTCGAACCGCTGAACGGTGGCCTGCCACACAACAATTCAAATATGATAGCTCCCAGGGCATAAATATCTGCGCGCGCATCAAACTGCTGGCCACGCACCATTTCTGGTGCGATATATTCAGGAGCCACCAGCAGCGTCCCGTTAATACTCAACAGGTGCGATGCCTCGCCCTGCACCAGGCCACTTGCTCGCAGCATGCGCAGCAGGCCGAATCCGGCCACGATCATGCGCTTTTCATGATTCACGACCATATTAGCAGGCCTGAGCGCACCATGCACATGCTTCCGGCTATGCGCATACTCCAGCCCACTCGCTACCTGCTCAAGGATCTCCAGTACCTGCCCGTGCGAAAAACGTCCTCGCCGTTTGAGCATGCTGGCCAGCGAACCATTCATCATATAGGGCGTTATAAGATACGGGTTACCCCCCTGCTCCCCATAGGCGTAGATTGGTAAAATATGCCGGTGCTTGAGCAGGCGAATGGAGGATGCCTCTTGTTGAAAACGCTCCAGAAAACGGCGTGACGCTTCGTGTGAGAAATGTTCGGGCACCCGGTAGAACGTCAGTGCATCTATGCGCTGTGTCTCTAGATCGCGCGCCAGGTACACGGCATTCAGGCGGCTCTGCCCCAGCAGCCGTTCTATATGATAGTTTCCTAACCTCTGACCCACAAACCCATCTACTGCTCGGATCTGCATACAACTTCCCTCTTTACCAGTGAAACGTGATCTTACGAGCCTTTATAGCCTCGCAAGTATCTTCAACAAAAAGTCTACAGAGCAAATCAATGTGAGTCAATTTGAACCGCTAAAGGTAGGACTTGTGGATAAGCCAGAAAAGCAATTCTCCACCGCTTGCCCCAGTGGTCGGGTGGGAGAGAGAGGAGATAACCCGACCACTACCAGGAGAAATTCGAGAGGGCTGATAAGGGGAGTGGGAGAGCCTATTCAGTTTTGAACCTTTGTTCTACATGCAGAACTATATCATAGCTCTCCGCCATTGTCAAGCGATTCTTAGAACGTAGTTTCTTTTGGTACTTCGCGTTAGCGTGGAAAATGATCCATCGATCGAAACAGTTGGCATCGATGCGATAGAGGACCCGCAGATCCAGCCAGTAGCGCCCCCTTCCTCAAGGTGATACAATGGGCAGCAGAAAACCAACCTTTATGCTAGATCGCACACTCATCCTTGCATATATTCTCATCTTCCATTACTACGAAAAATTTTAAGGAGCGGATAAGCGGACATGGCTGAAGTGAAACCACTACGAGGCTTGCGCTATAATACAGAAACCATCAGGGACCTGGCCAGCGTCATCACTCCCCCCTATGACATCATCACCAAAGAGGCTCAGGCGCGCTACTACGCCCGCCATCCCTACAATATTATTCGTCTCGAACTGGGTCAGGAGCAGCCTGACGACGATACACTTGACAATGTGTACACACGAGCGGCAGCCACGTTCTCAGAATGGCGCCTGCAAGGTACGCTGCGCCAGGAAGCAGCCCCCTGTTACTATCTCTATCAACAGACCTTTAGCCACGCCGGGCAGGCCTACACCCGCACCAGCCTGCTGGGCCGTGTGCGCGTCGAGCCATGGAGCGCGCGCGTGGTACTGCCGCACGAGAATACGCTGGCGAAAGCGCGTGAAGACCGCCTACGATTGCTGCGTGCCTGCAATGCCAACCTCAGCCCCATCATGAGCCTTTATGAAGATCCACAAGGCCGCATGAGACGCCTGCTGAATAGCTATACCGCCACGGCAGAGATCCGTATCATCGACGAGGATGGCGTGGAGCACCGCCTGCACCCGATCACCGACGCGCAACAGATCGCGCTGATCCAGGATTTCTTCTCACAGCGCCAGATCTACATAGCTGATGGGCATCACCGCTACACGACCGCCCTGAACTACCTTGACGAAATACGAGCACAACACAGCAATCTCAATCCCGACGATGGCGTCAATTTCGTACTGATGGCCCTGATCGATGTGGATGATCCCGGGATGCTGGTCCTGCCCACACATCGTCTCCTCTCCGGGCTCAGCCCGCAAATGCTCGACAACCTGGCACATCTGGAGCGTCACTTTCATGTCACCCGACTCGCACCCAGCGACCAGCAAACGCTGCTCAATAACCTGGCAGAGGCGGGACGGCAGCAGCCATCACTGCTCATTCTGACCACGGACCAGGCGCTGCTGCTCAAGCTGAACGCCGAGGGGCAAAAGGCGATGCAGGCCAGCGGACACAGTGACGCCTGGAACGAGCTTGATGTCGCGATCGTGCAATATCTGTTACTGGAACAATCGCTGGGGATCAGTACCGACGATATTACCGCAGGTAGATATGTCAGCTACACCCACAATGACCAGGAGGCATTTCAGGCCGTACGTAGCGGCGGGGCCCAGGCAGTGGTGATGCTGAATAGTACGCCTCTGCGCCAGGTGTGCGCAGTAGCACAGGCCGACGACCGCATGCCACAGAAATCTACCTATCTCTACCCCAAACTCATTACGGGGCTGGTCGTGAACCCCTTATGGTGAGGAGCAAATAACCGATGATCATCATTGTTGGAGCTGGACTGGCAGGGCTCACCTGTGCCAAACGGCTGACAGAGGCCGGGCATACGGTACTGGTGCTGGAAGGCGCAGACCAGGTTGGCGGACGAGTACGCACTGACTACCATGAAGATGGCTACCGCCTGGATCGGGGTTTCCAGCTACTGTTTACCTCCTACGCAGCAGCCAGGCGCCACCTGCACTATGACACACTCAAGCTGCGCAAGTTTGAGCCAGGAGCCATCCTGGTAAAAAAGGGCAAACTCTATGAGATCTCCGACCCACTACGCGAACCGACGCATGCCGTACGCAGCCTGCTGAACCCGCTGCTGTCGGTCGCCGACAAAGCGCGCCTGCTGCGCCTGCGCACGCGATTTAGCGCTGTTTCGTCTGGCGATATCTTCGCCGGTAAAGCCCAGGATGGCACCGACGAATCAACCGAAAACTACCTGCGCCACCTCGGCTTCTCCAGCAAGTTCATCGACAACTTCATGCGCCCGTTCTACGGCGGCATCTTTCTAGATCGCTCGCTCAGCACCAGCGCGCGCATGTTTCAGTTCACCTTCAAAATGCTGGCCAATGGCGATGCGATCATCCCGGCAGAGGGCATGCAGCGCATCCCCGAGCAACTGGCGGCCACGCTTCCAGAGGGTTCAATCCGCCGCAATGCCCGCGTGAAAGAACTGCTCATCGAGGGGAATAGCGTGAAAGGGGTTGTCCTGACCAATGGAGAACGCATAGAAGCCGAGCAGGTGGTGGTCGCTACCGCCAGCCTGGAGGCCGCCCGGCTCACCAAACTCTCGCTTCCAGATGACGCGATAGGCTCGGTCTGCCTGTATTTCGCAGGCGATGAACGCCTCTACCCGCAGCGCAAAATCCTGCTCAATACCGATCCACAGAGCCTTGTCAACAACGCGGTCCTGCTGACCAACATTGCCCCCACCTACGCGCCGCGCAAAAAACACCTGCTCTCGGTAACGGTGCTGGGCAATCCCGCTGAAGACGATGAGGCACTGGCGGATCGCTGCCGTGCTGAGATCGCTGGCTGGTTTCCACACCACAATCCGCGCACCTGGCAACTGCTAGCGGTCTATCGCATTCCGTTCTCGCAATTTGCCCAGCCGGCAGGCATCTACGACAGGCTGCCCGACAATCAGACCGAGATCGAAGGTCTCTACCTGGCAGGCGAGTACACCAAATCCAGCAGCATCCAGGGAGCTATGCACAGCGGAGAGCACGCGGCCCAGGCCCTTCTGAGCTCTCCCCAGCTGGCGACAAGCCTGCAACAATAAACGCCCTGCTCACAGATCGTTGACAATGTTGATGGGCAGCGACTCCAGCGAGCCGGAACTGAGCACGTCCATCATCAGGCGCAGTGGTCCCTGCTCGATGGAGATACGCAGCATCTTGCGCAGGAAAGGCTGCTCACCAGGAGGCACATGCGAAGCTGGGTGCAGCATTGCGGCGACGGCGTAGGCCAGATCCGCATCCTGATCGCGCCGGGCGAAGCGAAAGAGCGCCGCCTGGCGCAGCAAACGCCGGGCATAGAGCTCGCGCCACTGCTCATCTACCAACGACTGCAAAGCCTCACTGACCAGCTCATCCAGCAGTTTCTCCCGGTGGGCCGTCTTTCCTCTGCGACTACGCGTATTCCTGACTGGCCGCAACATCTCATTCTCCATATCAGAAAGCGACCAGTAACGCATGATATATGGCTCGATATGCTTGATCGAATCATAGAGCCAGGAGGAAAATTCGGCCCGTTGATACAGCTCATCACCATGCTCAGCCAGTTTCTGCGCTTCGGCATTGAACTCTGGCGGCGGGCTCTGCCTGGTTGACTTTTTTTTCTTCTCGGCCGGGGTGCCAGCCTCGATCAGTGGGCGCCAGACAGCGTAGGCAACGGGCAATTTGCGACGTGTACGCCGGTTGAGCGCGCGCGCCTCCAGCACCAGCGAGCAGCCATATTCCAACGGCGCCACAAAGCAACCGACTTCCTGCTCTTCCAGGTCATGCACCAGCTTTTCCCAATGTTCCAGGTCCACAGCGTCAACGCCATAACACTCCTTGATACCCCACTGGTCCTGGTAGAGCACATTTAGTATTTTCAGCTTTCCATCCGGGCGCTGCCACGAGAGCATGATCAACTGCAAACCTGCACCATCAATATAACTCACACGCGCTTCATAGGGCGGCATCTGCTGCTGCCGCGCCTCGTACATCGCCAGGTCTTCCGCACCCAGCATCGATTGCATCGTCAGGCGGCCAAGCACGGCACGAGCCTGCTGCTTGATCTCACGATTAGAACTGCCAGCGATGAGCCGATTCAACGCGGGAATCGTCTGCTGCACGGCCACC
>JAFMRP010001683.1 GCA_017354095.1 Ktedonobacteraceae bacterium | reverse complement strand
CTTGATGGGAGTGGAGCGCCTCATTATATACAGAAATCACAGAAAACTTTGATTCCAATTTAATTTCGGGCTGCTGGTACGCCGTGTAGATCGCTGGCGTGCCGTATGGCTTTGGCGATGGCTCGTGCCAGAATATCCGCTGCCGCTGCCCCCAATATGCTCACCTGTCCCGCTGCCGCTGCCGGGTCTGGCGTTTGTTGTGTTCCCTACCCAAGTGCCAGCGCGAAGGCCGTGTCACCATCGAACATGGTGTGTGCGGGCCAAATGGCCTGTGCCAGGCCGTTGTGTGCCATCTGGGCGATTTTATTCGTGGCATTTTTATTCAGGGCCGCGCTGGTGGCTACGACCGCGATAGTGGTGTTGCTGAAGGGTTTGAGGGGTTGAGCATGCTG
Source organism: Ktedonobacteraceae bacterium (assembly GCA_017354095.1). GTDB lineage: Bacteria > Chloroflexota > Ktedonobacteria > Ktedonobacterales > Ktedonobacteraceae > Bu33. The sequence continues at coordinate 1,199 of JAFMRP010001683.1, read as the reverse complement.
GTCAGAGGAAGCGTGTGTGCCTGTGAGGGCCTGTTGTGTCTGTGGGTCGATAATGTCGCCCACTGCGTTTACGACGACGATGGCGCCGACAATGGTACCGTCGGGGAGTTGCGTGCTCGCTGAGCCCAGGCCGCCTTTCGTTGCGCGCAGGGGATTGCGCATCTTCGCGACCGTGGCACCTGTGCCGCCTACATTGCCCAGAGGGATGGGGCCGTGCGTGGCCTGTTCGCAGGCACGATAGCCGGACGCGGCATCGGGCCGGATATCTGGCCGTCCAAGGGCAAGATCAAAAATAGCGGCTGCCGAGACGATGGGTACGCGTGCTATGCCGGTGTTATAGCCGATGTTGCGCTCTTCGAGATAGCGCATCACACCGCTGGTGGTTGCCAGGCCAAACGCGCTGCCACCGGTAAGTACGACGGCATGAACTTCATTGACCATGTGTAATGGGCGCAATAAGTCGGTCTCGTGGGTTGCGGGAGCGCCACCGCGCACATCGACGCCGCCCACGGCTGGTGTGTCGCAGAGGATGACCGTGCAGCCTGTGCCAGCCTCTACGTTGGTGTCATGTCCGACCCGAATGCCCGGAACATCTGTAATGTCGTCGTGCATATAACATTCTCCTTAGAGATCTACGGTACGGTACTACACTCCCAGGATAACGTAGCGCCCGGTAAATGTCACAGCAGTGGTCGCGTCGCTGCGGATCTCCACCTGTAGTTCCATACGGGCCCTGCCTTTCTGGCGCAGCGTTTTCGCCAGCCTGTCGATGTCAGGCTGTGCCGGGCGATGGCAGATGGCAATAAAATCCTGCTGGACAGGTTTGTTATAGCTGGTGGAACTGTCCTGAATGACGATCTTGCCAGCCAGATTCAGCTCTTGTAAAAGCAGCCAGATCTGTCCCCAGCCGGCCAGTGTGGCGACCGCGTTAAGGCTACCGGCGAAGGCGGTTTGCTTGTGGTTGATGTTTTGTGAGAGTGGTGCTGCCAGGGTCAATGCGCCGGAGGTGTAGTCCTGGACGGTAATGCCGATGAAACGGGTGAGTGGGATTTCGTGATACAGTGTTTCCTGTAGTTCCAGGAGTGGTTGCTCCATAAAAAAGGGTGCTCCCTGCATCTGTGTTTTTTTAATTATCATCTATCAAACTTTGTTTGATAGATGCACTGTAGGTGGTGCGGGGGAAAGGAAGCAGGAGGGCG
>JAFMRP010001682.1 GCA_017354095.1 Ktedonobacteraceae bacterium | reverse complement strand
TTTGTGCCGACGGACGCGTATATCCGGCAACGCGTTCTACCCTCCGCTAACATTATGCCGATCACGTTCCTTCCGTACGATATAGTCATCAACATCATCGTCCTTGACACGTTCAAAAGGCGTGTGGCAGGTATTACAATAGAACTGCATCGTTAGCAACTGCTGGCCGAACAGGGAGAAAAGTTCAGTGTCGGCAGAGCCGCAATACGGGCAGAGAACTGGCTCGCCCTTCTCCGATATATCGTCTGTATTATAATCCATAACGCCTCCTATGGTTGCGTATATCACCCACACTTTCCCCATCTCTGCGCCGCTCCGGCCATGCCCAAAAACCCAGCAGCGTCAGAAGTGGAGGAACAAGCACAAACAGAAAACTCTCTTCCTTCCAGCCACCTATGCTCGAATCAATATTGATATAGAGGTATGTGCAGAGCGCGGAGGCCGAGAAAACCAGCACCGCCGCCTGCAGAGCGCGCTCAAACCTGCCCGCTGGCAGAACAATAGCAGCCAGCCCCACAATCCAGATGAGATACCAGGGATAGAACCAGGGAGTAATTGCCAGCATCGTACCCGTTGCCGCCAGCCCCGCCAGAGCGACGGTACGCGTTGAGGGGCTATTCCATATCCAGATCGCCCCCACACCAAGCCCACCGATCAACACGGCTGCGCTGATTATGCTCCAGGTCTGATGCTCGCTAAAGATCGCTAAAATTGGAGACAACCAGTTCCCTCCGGGCAGTTGATTGCGCTGCTCCCAATAGACAACCGAACTCATAATGGAATTATAAGAGAGCCGCGATGATGGTAGCAAGCTAAAACTCGCGATAATCTGTGGGATAGTAAAGCCAATCCAGTAGGGAAGATAGAACAGCAGGATCACAGCCCCACAAAAAATACCTCCCGGCACTATCGTCAGCATAACCGCTTTCATCCGTGAACCAGGAGACTGTACCGTCACACCATCGCGTCCTCCATACGCCTGTCGCGCTAGCAGCACAAAATAGAGCCACAGAACCGGCAGCGCGGAGAACTTCACCAGCGCCGCCGCGCTCAGAGCCGCTAGCGTTGGTAAATATGCACGCAGAGGCAAGCGCCTACCGCGCTCAACGTTTCGTACGCTGAACAGCAGGCCCAGCAGGATCAACGTCATCATCAATACGTCATTGTGCCCCCCCATGACGCTCTCCTCCAGCACCAACGGGTTCCAGGCATAAAGCAGCATTCCTGACGCTACCGTGCGTGATGAACGCCCCAAAGCTTGCAGGATACACATGATCAGCACGACATTAAGCAGATGCCCCATCAGTGCCAGCGAACGATAAGCGAGGATAGCCCTGCTCGGGCTATCACCAATCACTGGCACCAGCACACCACTTATCATCTGCCAGATTGGACCATAGGCGGAAGGCACCCCGGGCCAATCATTGATCGCTCTAAAACTATCATGGGGAAAGATAGCTAGAGACGTAAAATAAGGATTGGCATGGTAAAGCACCTGTAAACGTCCATAGCCAGCATAAGAGAAGATATCATGAGAAAGCATAGCAGGTGTAAGCACGAAAACAATGCCAACACCAATTGTCACCAGCCA
>JAFMRP010000466.1 GCA_017354095.1 Ktedonobacteraceae bacterium | reverse complement strand
CCATCTGATCGCTGACCGACTGGCTGAAAGGGCTGTGGTTATTGGCAATCTTTCCCAACGGCAGATGGTCTTGAAGAAAAAAGAAGACGAGACGCCCAAAGAGCGACGGAGACGGCAAATCCGTAACCGTCTGGTGTACAATGATTGGGGCCTCTACAGCTTTGTACAGATGCTTGCGTACAAGTGTCTGTTGTATGGGAAAGAATTACATATCATCAGCGAACGCGGTACGTCCAAGCAGTGCCATTGTTGTAACCATCTACAGCCGATGCCCCTCTACAAACGGACGTACCACTGTGGGAACTGTGGTCTGGTGATGGATCGTGATGAGAATAGCGCGATCAATATCTACCAGCGGTTCCTTGCGGGGCTTCCGCCACACACGTCAGTGATTTGACGTGCGGTGTACTGCATGTGAGTGCAGGAATCACTACATATTCATATGTTTTGAAAGGCAGTGTCATGAGTAACGAAACGTACTTGCAAACGCTATTCAGCTTAGAGGGGCGTACGGCAGTGATTACCGGCGGTAGTGGTGTGCTAGGGACGGCGATGGCGCATGGGCTGGCGCGAGCCGGTGCGCGGGTGGCTGTTGTGAGCCGGCGCATCGAGGCGTGCCAGGAGGTTGCTGAGGCCATCAAGGCTGAGGGAGGGAAGGCCATAGGTGTGGCCTGTGATGTTACGGAGCGCGCTTCACTGGAGCAGGCGTTGGCGCGCATTACTGGGGCCTTTGGGCCACTTGATATTCTGGTCAATGGTGCGGGTGGTAATCAGCCTAAGGCAACCGTCACGCCAGATCTGCCATTCTTCGAGCTGGATAGCCAGGCTGTGGAGAATGTGTTCGGCCTTAATTTCAATGGCACGCTGCTCACCTGCCAGGTTTTTGGCAGGGTGATGGCTGAGCGTGGTAGGGGCTGCATTGTCAATATCGCCTCGATGGCTTCGCTGCGCCCGTTGACACGTGTCGTGGCCTATGGCGCGGCCAAGGCGGCTGTGGTGAATTTTACCCAGTGGCTGGCCGTTCACATGGCTCAAGAGTATGGTTCTGCTCTGCGCGTTAACGCCATGGCACCGGGCTTTTTCCTGACGGAGCAGAATCGCTATTTGTTGACGGATGCTCAGACGGGTGGTTACACGCCGCGGGGTCAGGCTATTCTGGACCATACGCCTACCGGTCGTCTAGGAGTGCCAGATGATCTGGTGGGCACGCTGCTCTGGCTGATCAGTCCAGCCGCGGAGTTTGTGACCGGTATCGTGGTGCCGATTGATGGTGGTTTCTCTGCCTTTAGTGGGGTGTAGGTGAAGCACCGCGCTGCGTGATGAAACCGCTATTCTGGCCTGGAAGGCTCAAGCCTTCCAGGTTTTTTGTTGGGTGAATTGCTGGAGAAGCGTATGAAAGATATGATTTGGTAGATTGATCGCTATCGGGATCGAGCCTGACCGCATGAACTGGTATACCAGGCAAATAACGTTGTAGTTTTGATGTATGAGCGAACGAAAGCGGCTATTGAGCATTGCCAGGAACATATGCAAGCGCTTGTATCTGGGGATTCTTGATCGAGGCGATATCTGCTCGATTCTCGAGTTTTATTAGGGGGCAGAGGCCGGCGAGAATCAGCAAATCAGCCGGCCTTTGTGATCTGTTGCGATGGCTAAGAGCCCAGGAGCTGCTTCAGCCAGCGTATGTGCTGGGGTAGTGCCACTTCTGGCTCCTCGATCTCAGGGTGCCATTTCTTTTCCCATTCGACAGAGACGTAGCCATTGTAGTTGTGCTGTTTGAGGCCGAGCAGCATCTCGCGCACCGGTACCTCACCTTCGCCCATCAGTACCAGCTGCCAGGTATCGGCGTTAGGGTCCTTCTTGCGTGCATCTTTGATATGCACTACCGGGCCGAGGTAGTCGCCGAGCGTTCTGATAACAGCTTCCGCGCTCGCGCCGGTTCTATAGGGATGGTGGCTATCCCAGAGTGCCTTGATGTAGGGTGAGTTGACGGTTCGTAGAATGTTCGCGACGCGACCGGGTGAATTAAAGGCATCGTGTGTTTCCAGAGCTACAATGATTTTTGCCTGTTCGGCTGTTTGTGCAACCTCGCGCAGCGACTCGATCATCCAGCCATCTTGCTGCTCGATGGTGGGCTGTGGCTCCTCTTTGAGATTGCCGCCAAAGACACGCAGTAGCCCGACCTGTGTCTCCTGTGCCAGCGCGATCCAGTTGCGTGCGTCAGCGATCTGGCGCTCACGCTCCTCGCGTTTGCTGATGTTGAAGCGACAGGAGGTATCCAGCGCGCAGACATCCAGCCCGCGCTCACGAATGCGTGCTATGGCCTGTTTAATCTTTGTCGCGTCTTTGACAGGATCAAGAACTTCGCCGTCGAGCAGACGAAGTTCGAGGGCATCGTAGCCGTAGTTCGCGGCGTTCTCTACGATCTGTCCCAGTGACCAGCTAGGGCAGCCAAGGGTGCTAAATGAGAATTTCAACGGCTTTATCACCTTTCTGCGTGAGTAACTTCTTTCATCAGGGAAAGAAAATGTTTACTATTCCCACTATACCGCTGTGCGGATAGAGTTGTCAATGTTGTTGGATGTGAGCAGGGGGTAAAGGACATCTTGCTGCCTGCAGAGGTTCGCAAGTGAGATTATTGGGCGAAGTGAGATACGACCGTGCCTTGCTTCGCGAGGGAGTGGATGAGAAGCTCTGGACGGGGGGAGCGGGTAGTGTTACGCTGTAGAGTGGGTGAAGAGAAAATTGCTGGTGGTGATAGTAGGAGGATAGGTGATGGATCGAGAATTTGGGACGCGTATCGCGGCATTTCCCAAGTGTTTTATGGATGAACTTTGTGTTTCGCGTAGTATCTCCCTGTTGCAATGGATTGAGATGGCGGCCACACTGGGAGTTGATGGCCTGGAGTTTTATCCTGGCTTTTTTAGCTCGTGGGAGCGTTCGTACCTGGGCGAAGTGCGCGCGGCCCTGCGGTGTCAGCGGCTGCAGATGCCGATGGTTTGTGCCTCGCCCGATTTTACACAGCCTTCCGCACGAGCACGCCGGGATGAAGTAGAGCGCTACAAGGCTATGATTGACCTGGTGGAGTTTTTCGAAGCTCCAGCACCACGCACCTGTCGTGTCCTGTCTGGTCAGCGCCGGCCAGAGGTCGCACTCGATGACGGGGTGGCGATGGTGATTGAATGCATCGAGCAGTTGCTGCCCTATGCTGCCGAGCGAGGTGTTGTGCTTGTGATGGAAAACCACTATAAAGATAATTACTGGACCTACCCCGAGTTCGCGCAACAGTTGCCGGTTTTCAGGCGCATTGTCGAGGCCATTGATTCGCCCTGGTTTGGTGTCAACTATGATCCTTCTAATGCCCTGCTGGCCGGAGAGGATCCGCTGGTAGTGCTTAATGCCGTGAAGCAGCGAATTGTAAGCATGCATGCCAGTGATCGAGGTTTGCAGCCCGGCTATACTCTGGCTGATCTGCGAGCGCAAGAGAACAGCGTAGGATATGCAAGCATCCTGCGTCATGGTGAGATTGGTACTGGCCTTATCGATTATGCCACAATTTTACGCGAACTGCGCTCTGCGGGCTTTCGGGGTTGGATCTCGATTGAAGATGGTATGAATGGGATGGAGGAGCTGCGCCGTTCAGTCGCATTTTTGCGGCGGCAGGTGGCGCAGCTCGAATAGATGCTTATTAGTAATGGATTGGGACGCGTTGGCCGGTTGTCGCGCTTTCGATGGCACCAAAGACCATGGCCAGACTTTTAATATTGTCTGTGCCGCTGGTTTCTGGCGTGCGACCATTTTTGATGCAATCGACAAATTCCTGAATCAGCCCTTGATGGCCACCTATGGCATCCTGTGGGTTATAGGCTGGAATTTCAACGTCGCGGTAGCGCGAAATGAAATCGCCGGTTTTCGCTACCACCTGCGCCTGCATCTGCTCGCCCCCATCCCACTGTAGACTGCCTTCCTGACCCTGGACACGCCAGTTGGCCTCCCAACTGGTGGGCAGGCCATTCGCGCACCAGCTACCACGGTAGGTATAGATAATGTTATTGGTCATCTCAAAGATAGCGACTGCCGAGGCGTCGTGATCGTACCACGAGCCGGTTGGGTTCCACTCCTTGCAATAAACGGCTACCGGATCCGCGCCGGTCAGCAGGCGTGCGGCATCGAAGGTGTGGATAGCCATGTCCAGTAGTAGCACATGGCGCATATGATCGCGGAAACCGCCGAAGTGTGCCCCGATGTAGAAATCGCTATTGAGCGTGGTGAATGGACCGATAGTTCCTGTTTTGAGAAACGCGCTAACGCGCCGGATATGCGGATCGTAACGTCTGTTCTGAATGACCGAGAAAATTTTGCCTTTTTGTTGAGCCAGGTCCACAATCTGGCGAGCATGTTCGAGCGAATCGGCCAGGGGCTTCTCGCTGAGCACATGGCAACCGGACTGCAGAGCCAGCATACTGACCTCAAAATGGGCTTCGGGAATGGTGCAGTTGAAGACGGCATCTGGCTGTGTTTGCTCTAGAATAGTACGTAAGTCGCTGCCGATGGAGGCATTGGGCAGATCGAATTCGTGGGCGCGTTTCCTGGCAGCCTCTTCAATGATATCGACCAGCCCGACGATCTCGACGCCGGGTAATGTTCGGGCGGCTTTGAGCCACGCTCCGCTCATGCTGCCGCAGCCAGCCAGAACCACTTTTAGATGATGCAATGTTTGCCTCCTGAACTTACCTGGCCGTCCAGCCGCCGTCGATAACCAGGGCGGACCCGGTAACAAAGGCCGCCTCGTCGGATGCCAGATAGAGTGCCGCAGACGCGATCTCATCGGGACGTCCCATGCGACCGATGGGTTGGCGGGCGTGGAGATTCTGGCGCTCCTCGTCTTTTGTTGTGGGGAAATTGCGCTCCAGGAAGCCCTCAACGAAAGGCGTATGTACCGTGCCGGGGCAGATGGCATTAGCCCTGATGCCCTGCTTCACGAAGTCCATCGCGATAGATCGAGTCATACTGATGACTGCTCCCTTGCTGGCGCCATAGGGGAAGCGG
>JAFMRP010000465.1 GCA_017354095.1 Ktedonobacteraceae bacterium | reverse complement strand
CGGCTATCCCTCCTCGGGAGGGGGATTCCCGCCTCCTGGTGGATTTCCCCCGCAGAAGCAGGGCCCCAATGTCGGTCTGATTGTGGGGATTATTGCGCTGATAGTAGTGGTAGTTGGCGGTGGCCTGTTCTGGGCCTATGGTAGAGGAGGTGGTGGCACGACCCAGGTAACGCCAACGCCGTCATCGACGACGCCGACCGTTGCGCCAACCCCTACGCCTGCGGCATTGTTTTCGGATACCTTTGACGATAACCATAATAACTGGGACCTGGGATCGTCAGCCAGTTATACCATCTCTCTTTCGGGTGGGTCGCTTAGATTGAAGGAGATTAATCCCGATAAAATCGTGCGCGCGCCATTTGTGCAGCAGCCGCCGACAGATGCGACCATTAATATGACTTTCACCCTCTCTACTGCGGGGCAGAACGATATGATGGGACTGCTGATGCGCGGCAGCGGAGCGAGTAATCTTTTTGGGTACTATATCGATGTCTATGGTGATAATAGCTATGATATCCAGCGCTATTATCAAGACCCAGCTGATAGTACAAAAGGGAAGGTCGAGTACTTGCTCGACTCAACTACCACCGGAATCAAGCCTAAAGGGCAGGAGAATCAGATGTCGGTGGTGATCAAGGGGTCAAGCATCTCGTTGACGGTGAATGGTCAGTTTGTGAAAACAGTGACTGATACAAGCAATTCGTTTCCCAGCGGTCGTACTTACTTCTTTGTACAGAGCGCCAGCACCACGAATGGTGTAGAGGGAGCCTTCAGCAGCCTGGATATCTATCCAGCTCCGGCCAATCTTCCGAGCTAGGCTAATATTCCAGGTGGCCTTAAGGGCCGAGACAACAGATTTATACGTTCGAAAGTACTCCGACCAATGTTGGAGTACTTTTTATGCTAAGGATAGAAAAAGCAACCAGCGTGCGCCTCATTTCGTAGTAAGATATTGTGTTATGGTAGCCAGATAAATTGCTGCATGACGCGCTTATTTAAAGGTAAGGAAGTTTGCGCTTCTATGGCGAGCAATAAGAATGATGCCAGAAGGCAACATTTGCTTTTTATAGGGGTTGTGTGTGTAATGTTGATGGTGGTGGTGGGGAGTGTACTTTTTTTTGTGGCTCTGTACGGAGGAAGTGGATCTCCATCCCAGGTGCGGCGCACAACGGCGACAGCAACGGCAACGGCTGCCTCGCCGACAGCGGTGCTGCAACCGACGCCTCAGGTACTCTGCTATGACTATTTTCTCGATAATCAGAAGGGTTGGGCCACAGGCGATGCTGCTGGCTATGTGCGCGCGGTGGCAGGTGGTCAGCTCACTTTATCGGTTACCAACCACAAGCCCTTGATCGAAAGTATGCCAACGGGTTGTATGACGCGTGACTTCAGCGATTTTTCTCTCACGCTGACTTTAACGATGCTCCAGGCGGATCGGCACGATAGTGTGGGGTTATATGTGCGTGGCGATAGCAACCTCGACCATGACTATCGTATTGATATTTTTGGAGATGGGAGCTATTGTGTGAGCAAGGAATGGTTGGATGAGAGCAACAATCAGATCAGGACGATGCTGGTTGTGCCGACGTATACAGAAGCGTTACAGCCAGTTGGCAAAGAGAATACCATTACGGTGATGATGAAGGGTTCCACCATGGTATTGCTCATCAATGGCAAGGTTGTCAAGGAAGTGACGGACACAGATTATACGCATGGGCAGGCCGCATTGTTCATTGATCATGGTGGCACTTCGCAGGTAGTGACGGCTACGTTCAGTAGTATTGCTATTGCCACGGCACCCGATACATTGCAGGGGGGGTAGAGGAGTAGCGGTTTATGCAATTACCAGCAGATTTATCGGCGGCCCTGGAGGAGAGGCTGGCTACACAAAATGTGCGTTCCCTGGCGTCGGTGAGTGGTGAGCTTTCCCAGCGCTATCGTAGTGGGCATGCCCGCAGCCAGCAGAGCTCAGAAACGTTTTTGCATTCACAGAATGATGTGCTGGCCTATGCCGCTTACCGATTGCCGGCCACGTTTGCCGCGATTTATGCAGCGCTAGCAGAGGTGCAGACGCGTCGATCAGGCTGGCAGCCGCGCTCACTGCTTGATATTGGCGCTGGACCTGGCACAGCTGCCTGGGCGGCAGCGACGATCTGGCCTGAACTGGAACAAGCAACATTGCTGGAACGTGATGCACGAATGATGGCGCTGGGTAAGGATCTGGCCAGGCACGCGGCTTGCTCAGCTCTCCGGCATGCCCGGTGGCTGCGTGCCGATCTGACAATGAGTTCTGGACTAGAGAATTCGCGCTACGATCTGGTCATCATGGCCTATGTGCTTGGTGAGATTCCAGCGATGACGCAAGAGGAGCTCGTTGAGCGGCTGTGGCAGCAAACTGCTGATACACTGTTGATCGTCGAGCCAGGCACGCCACGTGGCTTTGCCCTTGTGCGGGCCGCGCGTGAGCGGCTGCTCGCGGTAAATGCTCAGACGCTGGCTCCTTGTCCACATAATCAGCCCTGCCCAATGCCGCAGAACGATTGGTGTCATTTCGCTCAGCGTGTTAGTCGTACCCGTTTGCAGCGAAGCGTCAAAGGGGGAACGCTGTCCTATGAGGACGAGAAGTTTGCTTATGCTGCTATGTCTCGTGCGGACGGGCTGCCCATTCAGGCTCGCGTGATACGACATCCGCAGAAGCGCAGCGGTCATGTGCGCCTGGATCTCTGCACGCCTACGGGCCTGAAGCAAGCGGTAGTCGCACGCAGTGCCAAAGAGCGCTACCACATGGCCCAGGATCTAGAATGGGGCTCTACTCTCAATGAGCCACTCTAGATGAAGCGTTGAGCGTCTATCGCTTAGCCAGGTGAGAGCGGATCCATTGAGCAGTAGCCCTGGTTGTTTCAGCAAGCGAATGGTCGCTAGTATCGTAAAGCGTCATCGGTGGCTGAGTATGGGGAGCATGCTCCTTGAGCCAGCGATTGAAGTGCTGCATCCGCTCGATAAACTCTGGTGAGTTTGCCTCGCGCCAGTCAGGGCGCTGGCGCAAGCGCTGCGCCAGTATTTCATCGTCGCTGACCAGGGCCTGATAGTGGATCGCTGAGAAATAACGTCTTTGCGGACTACTCTCAAGCTGATCTGGCTGGATCGTTCCGCATAGTACCACCGGGCGGCCGGACTGAGCGATATTCTTGCAGAGGTGCAACCAGGTGTTGTGATAGTCGTGGTAGTTTTTGTCAGGTGTTGCTGGAACAACTCCCCACAAAATATCCGATTCCAGGACAACGCATTCTCTGAGCAGAGACACAAGTTCGAGACAGAGTGTGCTTTTACCCGCTCCGCTGGCTCCGCTGATGATGAAGAGTGGCAGGCGTAGAAATCGGTGCGCGTAACCGCAATCTGGGCAGACTGCGTACGGACCAGTTGGATCAATAATTTTTTCTATACTATATTCGCCGCAGCGTGGACAGACAGTGAACAAGTTATTCTCCTTCTCAGCATTGTTTGGCTCTCATTCTAAGCCAGGTCTCGTTGGCATGCAAGCCTATTGTACAATCGAGTCAGTCGAGTGAGAGAAAGGAGGCAAGGGAAACAAACATGGATGATACTACTCGCAGTGGGGAGATGGAAACCGTAGTTCAGAAACTGGCCTTATGGGCTGATACCTTGCGCGATATTTATCATTTGCTTTTCCTGGTTTACCTGTCTGTACAGGCGGCACAGTGTAGGGTGGTTTTGTTAAGCGTGCGGTGCCTCGTTTTTATCGTAGTCTGGTGAAATCTGGCGGAAGTAGCTATACTATCACGTTAGAACAGATGTATGATAAATATGAAGGGAGAATATTTTAGCTATGGACGTGAGCCTGAAAGAGGCAAAGAGTATTCTCACACCACAACGCAGCGGTTTTCTGGCGGCCGGGCCCTATCCCTTCACACACGCGTTGTCGAGCTATACCGGCTGTGCTTTTGGACAGACCACCTGTGGCATGTACTGCTATGCACAGTTTCTACCAAACTGGGCGATGCGCCGTCCCATGGCGAGTTGGGGTGAAGCGGTGGAAGTGAAGGTAAACGCAGCGCAGTTACTGGAACGAGTCCTGGGTACTATGCGGTCAGAGGCGCGGCGGCGTTTGCGTATCTTCATGAGTAGCACTACCGATCCTTATCAGCCACTGGAGCGGAAGCACCAGGTAACGCGCCAATGTCTGGAGGTCTTTGCTCGCTACCCTGATCTGGATCTGCTAGTGGTACAGACTCGTTCGCCGCTGGCTGAGCGCGATCTGCCACTGCTGCAGCAAATCCCTTATGCCTGGCTCTCGGTGAGCATCGAGACGGACGATCAAGCCTACCTGAAGCGTTTGAAGGGTGGTCCTCAACTGAAGAAGAGGTGGGAATTAGTGCATGCGGCCAGTGTGGCCGGAGTAAGAGCACAGATTACCGTCAGCCCCTGCCTGTCATATAGCAACCCCGAGGCCTTTGGCCGGTGGCTTCTGGATAGTGGTGCGCATCGTATCGTTGTCGATACCACTACTGATGGCGATGGTGCTGGTGGCGAGCGCAGTGCACGCACCTCCTTCGCCGAGGCAGAGCCGGACTGGGCTAGAACCACGCATGCTCACCGACTCTACGATTATCTGTGTGGGCAGGTCAACGAAACAGCGGAAGTGGAGATTGGTTGGAGCAATGCTGGCTTCTGTGGTATAGCGCCGCGCAGCCAATAGCAAGGGGACTGGTTGAAGAGTACCGGCCTTCCTTGCGGAAAGGCCGGTAGGGATGGAATCAGGTATTTTTGTGTTCAGGCCGCATGCGAAGGATTGCCATTCGAGCTCAGCAGATGTTCCAGCGTTTCGCGTTTGATGCGATAGCTCTGGCGCTCATTGAGATGCGGCAAGACGACAGCCTCTAATACGCCCTGTTTGACCCAGCGTCGAACGGTGGTGCTATCAACGCGTAGAATCTTGGCAACTTCAGAAATGGTGAGCAGGTCATCCATAGTTTTTTTAACTCCTTTGGGTGTATGAAAGTCCCTTATCAAGAAACTTCTGATAAGGGTACTC
>JAFMRP010000049.1 GCA_017354095.1 Ktedonobacteraceae bacterium | reverse complement strand
CCCCAGACCGCAAGGGAGCAAAAAACGCTGGTAATATGAACATTGACAAATTATCGTGGTACACCTCTCTCTCGCCCCTGGGAAATGTAGGGCCACCCCTTGCGGGTGATTCCTTTCCGACGGCCTGACCGCGCAGCGGTAGCCGCAAAAGCGGCGTTGGCCGTCGGAATACAGAGGACAGCCGGATCGTCGCCTGCTGACCGTCGTGTCATCGTAATTTGTAAAACTTCCGCGCACTCAACGAAAGCGCGTCACCCGTCCAGGAGCAAATCCGCGCATGAAGGCTGGTATGTCGTCGCTCTCGCTGGCAACTGTCTCAGGCTGGCTGCTGGCACTAACCATCTGCTCACGCAGTACTCCAACCTGGCTGGCCATCGTTTGCTCCATCGGCTCCTGCCCCGGACGCGCAATCCAGCGCATCATCGATGAGAGAAACAGCTCTTTAAGATAGGCGAACGAGAAGCCTTCAGTAAGTTCGCTCAATGTGCTGATTCCCTCGTCCGAAAGGCGCAGCGCCGGCTTGAGCGAAGCATTCCACAGCTTGATATAAGCCAGACGTTCCAGCATTTCAGGCAAGTTGAAGGGATATTTACGATCAAAGCGGCTCGGCCGGTCAAGAATAGCCGGATCAAGACGCTCAGGATGGTTGGTCGTAGCCAGCACGATAATGCCAATATTGGCGGCAAAGCCATCCAGTTCGTTGAGGAAAAATGAGCGATTCTGCGCTGTGAGCAGCGCGTCCAGGTCTTCCAGAACCAGGATACAGGGCGCCGACTTACGCGCTCGCTCAAACACATTGTGAATATTTTCTTCATCGGTGTGATATTGATCGCGGAAGCTCTTGACATAGAGGCAGGGCTGCCCCAGAGCGTTGATGATAGCTTTCACCGCGTGCGTTTTGCCATTGCCCGGAGGTCCAACGAACAGGATACCACGCTTCCAGGGAATACCATAGGTCTCGTAAGTTTCGCGCGCGGCGAAGAATTGCTCCATATCCTCGCGTATCTGCTGCTTCATATCGCCATGCAGGATGAGATTCCCAAAAGTCGATCCCTGAATAGAGCGAAAAAGACGCGCATCTTTGTGCCAACAGCCGCCGGAATAGACCAGCACCTCACCACGCAACTCGGCATTCCACTGACAGACAGCTCTAATCAGATCTTCAGCCAGCCCCTTGCTTTCAGCCAGAATCCAGTAGTGATACACCGACCGGCCCATCCCCTCCGTCCAGTGCATCACCAGCACATCAAAGGCGTTGCCCTGCCAGCCAAGGGAGAACCAGGCATTCTTCGCGCTATGTAGAATATCTTGCTCTTCATCTAGCTGATTTGTTGTTGGCCCGCCTTCAACGGCCTGTAGAGCAGGCACCATCCAGCGAGGAGAACTGATTTCATGCCCACGCCAGTGCGTAATGGTCTGATTATAAACTACCGCTTTCTGCTCCAATGTACAGTGTCCGGCACTGGCATACGTTTCGACATTGAATAGCCCCTCCCCACCTTCAACCACCGTTAGCCCGGGAAATGCTCGTGCCAGGTCCTGGCTGACGGTATAGTCAATGGCATTAATGGGCCGACTGAGTGCTTCTCGAATAAACTGCTCTTTGCTCATAACACCCTCAATCCTTGTATACTTCAAATGCCTATTTATCAGCCCCATATATACGAATAGGCTCCCAAAAGGTTTGTCAGCGAAATTCTTAGCTCTTTCTTTATAGATGCTCTCTTCACTAATACTTAGTGCAGAAACACGACACCTGCTCGGGAAAGCATGCCCCAGACCGTAGGGGCAAGGGGCGGTGTAGAGCAGGGAGGGGCCCTTGAGGTTGCCCGCCGTACCCTTTACCTCCCTTTCCAAAGACACCTCATATGCTTGCACTGGCACACAAAACAGTAGCTCCTACGCACCTTTGCGTAAGAGCTACTGCTGGATGGAGTAAACTACAAGTTATGAGCGGCTTAGCCTCCTCGCTTCATCGCCTGCTTTGCCATATCCTGGGCAATGAGCATCAGCGCTACGCCGGCCAGGCTCACATCCTTCACAAAGAACTCGCCCGTCAGGTTCAAAGCAGGAAATCCCGCATTCGAATACATATTTGCGGACTCAATGAAAAAGATGGAGAGAGTGCCAATAAAAAACAGGAGAATCAGCACTCCGACAAAACGCATACCGATGCCAATGAAGAGCAGCAAGGCCGCGAGCACTTCCAGGCCACCAATGACATAGACCATGGTATCGGAGGCTAAAAAGGAATAAGAACCAGCAAGCACTCCTCTAACCGGAGTGGGGTCGAAAAACTTCGTGATCCCCAGCCATAGAAACACTATCCCCAGAGTAATCCGCAGGAGAGGCAGCGCTAACACCTGTACCAGGTGATAAATCCCCGAAGAGGATTGCCCCCGTGCCTGGCTCTGAGCAGTGGTTGGTGCGTCCATGAGAAAAATCTACCTTTCATCCATACGAACAAACAGACTCATCCACACTACCTGCTAGGAACTCCTACCATCCGTTAAAAACACCAATCAGATAGTATCCCGGCTGTTTGTTGTCGTCTCCACCTCCTGGCGAAGCAGGCGTCGTATTACTACCACCGCAAGCAGCCAGGAATAACATACTGCCAAGGATCAGAACACAACAAAGGGTCGCGAAGATGTGCTTCATACTGCTTTTCCGCATGACAGGTTCTCCTTTACCGTGAATACTTGAGCAAAATCGACATCGCATCCCGAACCTCCATGAACATCCCCGAGCCAGTTCGACCTTTGCCTTTCGCGGGAGTGCCACCAAGCAATTCTCCCGCAAGATGTTGACCCTTCAATCCCTGTGAAGTGGCCACAGTTCAGCAACAAACCAGTACAGCGACGCTCATGAAGAGCGTTAGTGAATAATGTTCTATAAAAAGTTACGCCCTGGGGTTACAAGAAATCCACCAGGCTCATTCGCGTACATACTGTATTCCCTGAAAGGGGTCCAGCGGCAGTGCGCCCATAGTGCTATGTCGAGCTTCACATGAAGAGCGCAAAGTGGGAGGTGCAGGAGGGCGGGCTCGGCTGAGCGCGCTGCGCGCACGCCTTGCCGTCAGATGACGCGCAGTGTAGGCACGCCAGATTCCTTGCAGGCGGCCTGGGCGAAGCCAGACCGCACAAGCGTCGTTAGCCGTCTGGACAAGAGGTCGGCACGCATCCATCAAACTTCATTTGACAGGGTAATAGGGCATGGAGTTAGGCGGGGATGTCAGGGGCGCTGCCTCTGGACGTGGGGCGCGGGGCGTCAGCCTCCGATCACTTCTCCCTTCTTCGCCCGCTTCGCGGGCGAGAAAAAGAGAAAGATACAATCGAAAGGTTTCTTAACTTATGCTGCGTCGATCTCGCCGCTCTCGATCTGAGCCTGGATCAGCCTGGCATAATAGCCACTGCGACGCATCAAAAGATCATGATGCCCCATCTCAACAACCTGACCCTGGTCAAGCACCAGAATGAGATCAGCGCTGCGAATAGTGCTTAAGCGATGAGCAATCACAATTTGCGTGCATTTCATATGGCGCAGATTCTGTTCCACAGCACGCTCTGTGGCTACATCGAGAGCACTGGTAGCCTCGTCCAGCAGGAGAATAGCAGGACGATTGGCAAGAGCACGAGCCAGTGCCAGGCGCTGACGCTGTCCACCGGAGAACGCGCTACCACCTTCAGAAACCAGCGTCTCATATCCCATCGGCATTTTCTCGATATCCTCGTGAATGGCGGCCATCTGAGCAGCCCTCACAACAGCTTCCATCGAGATCGCCGGATCATTGAGCGCGATATTCTCGCGCACCGAGCCGCTAAAAATAAACGACTCTTGCAAAACGACGCCAAACTGACTCCGCACATCGCGGTAATTGAGCGTCTGTAAAGGCAGACCATCAAACAGGATACTGCCCTTTGTTGGAGTCACAAGCCCGATCAACAGTTTTCCCAGCGTGCTCTTGCCCGATCCCGTCTTCCCAACAAGCGCCACCTTTTGCCCCGGCCAGATATTCAAAGAGATGTTCTTCAAGACCAGTGGCGTGGAAGACGCATACTGAAAACTTACCTGCTTTACCTCAATATGACCCGTTAGCCTGGGAGGTGTTCGAACCTCCTGAAGATCTTGCTCCGGCTCGGCCTCCAGCACATCGGCAATTCGGGCAAAGTGCGCCTGCGCGATTTGCAGCTTCTGGCCACTGGTAGCAAGAGTACTCAGCGGGGTCAGAAAGGAGATCGCCAGCGTGTTCAGCGCCATCATGGTGCCCATGGACATATTACCGGCCATAACCTGCATGGCTCCTACCCAGAGTAATAGCAGAGGAGAGAGCCCATACAGAAATTCAAAAATGGTACCGATAACCGTCAGAAGGTAATTGCGACGCACCGAGTTATTCATCTGATCGACGTACAAATTGGACCAGCGATCAAACGCGCGCTGCTCAGCGCCAGCAGCCTTGAGCGTGGCAATACCTGCCAGCACCTCATTGAGATATCCCTGCGCCTTTCCTTGCGCCGCCAGGTCGCGCTGCGTCAGCCTGCGCACCGCTGGAGCTGTAAACAGCAGCAGCCCTACCTGGATCGCTCCCACAAGGATTGCAACCAGCGCAACCAACCACGACTGCCAGATGAGCACTGCCAGAGCAACTATCAGGGTACTACTATCCAGAAGCGTTGAGAGCAGCTGGTTGGTCAGCAGGTCACGGATGGCTGTGTTACTGCTCATGCGCGCTAAAAGATCACCATTCATGCGCATCTGGAAGAACCGGTAGGGGAGATCTAACAGGTGCCCAAAAAAGTTGAACACCATCTGCATATCGATGCGCGTCTGGAGATAGATAAGCAAAGAAGCGCGGAAAAACTTGGTCAGTCCCTGGGCGACCAGAAGGAGCAGCATACCCAGGCCAAGCAACAAAAGCAGATTCATCGATCCGCTTGGAATGATACCATCAACCAGGATCGCTGTGAGGAGTGGAGCCCCCAGACCAAGGATCTGGAGCAACAGCGAGGCACCAAGAACCTGAGCCACAATCCCGCGTAGACGCAGGAGCGATAGGGCATAGCCCCACAGGGTAAAGGATTGCTGCGGCGCCCGTTGCTCAAATTGTGGTCCTGGCTCCAACATCAACACAACGCCAGTAAAACCTTCATCAAATTCCTCGGATGTCAGGCGTCTTCGTCCCACAGCAGGATCAACCAGGCTGACATACTTCTGCGACCAGCGCTCAACAATCACGAAATGGTTAAATTCCCAATGGACAATCGCGGGCAAAGTAACATCGCGCAAATCATTGTGCTTGATTGAGACAGCTCGCACCCGCAGTCCATAGCGGCGCGCAGCCTTGGCGATCGCACCGGCTGACAGCCCATCACGCCCAACACCACACTGTTCCTGCACCTCTGAAATACTGGTAGCATACCCATAATAGTTCAAGACCATGGCAAGGCAGGCTGCACCACACTCGACAGCAGTGACCTGGCGCATCTCAGGAACACGCCGTTGCCGCCTCATCCGGCGAGGCCGAGATGCCTCTTTTTGCTGGTTCTCTTCTTGTTGTGGCTTCTCTTCTTGTTGCGGCTTCTTGCCCTTCGCGGCCGCCTCCTGAGGCGAAAGTACACGCAGCGGGATGTTCACCGACTGCGACTTCACTGAAGAATCCCAGCTATCCTTAGAATCCCAGGAATCCCAGCTCTCTTTCGGCGTCTCTGGCAAAACAGATGGCACAGGATATGACGCTGTACGACGAGTGGGCAGAGCCAGCAGTTGCGGACCAGAAGTCGTGTGCTTACCCGAATCGAACATACGTGAGGGATCAATCACCGCTTGCTTAAGAGATGTCACTGGACGTAAAGAGTCCATCGTGATCGCTTTGATGGTGAGTGCAGGCAGAATAGCGGAACGGGGCGTAGCCAGCTCAGGAGAGGATTCCTGCTGGTTGGCCTCTTCCTGACTATGACTGGGCAATGAAAACCGGGGAGAGACCACACTCTGCTTCCGACTCGTTTGTTGCAACCACTGAGTGGGGGCATGCCCGCCCTGTTTCATAATGCAACGTACCCCTTCGTTATTTAAAAATCTGGTTCAGACCAGGGATTAAGGAAAGTACACTCTGCGATCCCACCTGCACCTGAGCCACACACACACTGCCTGCATAAATCTCGGCAAAGACCTCAGACTTCAAGCGAACGGTGATAACGGAAGAAGGTCCGGTGACAAGCGACGCCAACGATCCTTGCAAATTAAAACGAGTGCGTGCCTCCTGCGGGCTGATCACGCGCGGCTCTACCGTCTCAACAACTCCTTGAAGGTTAGCCCCCGTAGAACCGATAATGAGCTTGGTTGGTTGCCCTGAATGTAGCCGTGTCAACTGGTTCGCCGGCAGAAAGAGCACCGCTTCCATCTGTTGACCCGAGCTATTCAGCACCCCTTGTCCGGCCACAGAAACAGGCACATGAATAGACCAGGCCAGCATACCAGCACCAAGCAAGAGCAGCAATAACAGCCAGCTGAATATCAGAGTCGGCGGAGAAACCAGGCGTAAAAGTACCCCCCGTTCTCGCCTCTGTATATAGCTCTCAAGAGCACGCTCACGAAAAATTGTATGTTTTGGTGGGACCATGATGACGGGCGATCTATCTTGTAAAGCACAACTGTCGGTCTGAGTAGCATTCATAAATCTTCACCAACACAACCTCATCCCAAAAGTGGTAGAATAGGAGGTGGTGGTATTCTTACATGGATACCACCACCAGTTCAACCGGCGCTGCTCATTCCATCATTAGCCGTGATTGTGAGCAACGCGGGTCTAGAAGGTGCGCGCAAGGTCAACACATACATTCCCGTGGTTGATCTTGCAGCGCACAAATTGAGAAAAAAATTGCTACTGATTGACGCTCACGTCGGCGAGAACGCCAGCGTCAACATTTACCAGACCCAGCACATCAGCATGGGCGCCAACGCCAACTTTGGCGCCAACTGAAGGCAGCAGGCCGCCCAGAAGGCCACCGGTGCCACCAGTCGCTGCATCAAGCTGCTCGTCGGTCAGTTCCTGCATTTCTTTCTCATCAAACTTCTCGTTAGACATACTAGTACTAACCCCTTTCTGAGTACATGTGGGTGATCATCCCAGTTTTGATAACCACCCCATACATATAAAGTAGAATTGTTCCCCCAACAACCAGGCCAATTCTGATGGAGCGATGATCAGCAATTACAAGCTGGTCAAGGGAACCGCATCGCCCATGAGAACGCTTTCCGCTCGCTCCACACGGACGTTTCAAGAGTCGCATCCGAAAGATCATCACTCTTAAAACTATCGCTATTATACTCGCCATAGAGAAGCTTGTCACGCGTTTTTCCCTGATACCGCCGTATAGTACTATTATTACTTATAAGCATTTCTATAGATGAGGTAAATCTTATTATTGTTGAGCCTATATGTAGAATAACTATTTATAACCAAAGAGACACGCTGATCCAGGCAACGACCTTCTTTACTAAGGTTGTTGCCTGGATCAGCGTGAGGTCTCTTACCCAGGGATTCCCTATGACTGAACAATGCGAATAACTTTCAATGCCAACAGTACACGTAGGGCCTCCTCCACCACATGTGGGAGCAGAGGTACCGCCGTTTTAATTTCCTCAATGCTTCTCTTCCCATCTATCACATCAAACACCGCAGACAAGATCAACTGTTGCTGAGGTGTCCATCCCCTCAATGTACTCAAATCAAGCCGTGCAATAACTTGAGGAGTAGGAGCACTAGGCACCGGCTGCGAAGCAGCATTTGCCTGCGGCGTCGATGAGGGCGGCGCCGGAAGAGGTTGGAGCGTCCACTCAAATGGGCCCCGCTCATTATCCAGGCGGATAAGCATATTTTTCTCTGTCTGATAACGCCGTCCGCTTTTATCTTCGATAAAACAAGACGTTACCTTTCCTTCGACAATCTGCAAGTAGCCCTTGCACTTGCCACGAATACCAGGCACATGATCGAGTTCAGCCTGCAAGAGGCCATTTTTTCGATACCTCTCGAATGTCATAAGACTGAAGGCGAGACCAATGCTCGCATCAAAGTAGTTTTTTCCCACTCTACAGCCTCTAAATATGATTGTTACAATGCAGCTTCTTTACACCCACCATAATTTGCTTCCTCCTTCTCCTACACTGCATAAAATTACCTATCCCATCTGAACACCCGAAAATACGATCATATTTGTCGTCCTCCCGCGCTACATATAACACTCCACAATCACTACTCTACAGAAGATATCAAAAATATATTGGCCCCTTTAAGTAGAGGTAGAAAAGAAAAACTCATTACAATTGAGATCAATCTTATTCTTTATCGTCTAGACCGTATCATATTTGCGGATATAAGTCCATGAATCGCCTATCACAATTCATCGCTTGTTTGCTTTATAAGCATGTAATATACTCTTACGCATTGTATATAAAGAGTATTTTATAATTTCACATAATTATAAAAGCACACAAAACTCATCAATAAATAGATGACTTTTGGGCTAGAAGCGAGCAATCCTGCCTCAGCAAAGTATCTGAACCGCTCCAGTGTGGAGGGATTCTGTAACAATCAAAAGCGCTCAAGCGCTAGCCATCCCATCTACTATTGCTGCCGCCATATTGAGCCCAAATTGGACACCATTTCCATTGACATCCGCTGCCGGATTATATACTGCCAATGAGGCCACTTTCACCGGGAGTATTTGGGTAGTTGCTCTTACTGCCGCCAGAATACACTCGCTTGGCGGCCAGGACAGGGCAGGAGTCAACCCTCCAGGTGAGACCTCTGGCCCTCCCACATCCAGGTCGAGGTGCAGGTACCACGACTGCACTTCATCCGCTCGTGAATGCAACGCCTTTCGCACGTGCTCTGCTCCATCAGGCCCAGACATCTCCCCCGTACTGACGTGTAAAATTGGGAAGTGCTCCAGAGCTGCACTTTCCTCCCGATCAAGATCGCTCCCCCCAACCAGCACCGCAGCCTCTGGTCGCACAGCAGGTTCCAACCTGGCTGCCAGGCGCCAATCGTCAAGGTCCCAGCCAAGGGCAACCGCGTAAGGCATCCCTCCCAGAAAGCCACTCGTGGTCGTCTCCATAGTATGTAAATCACCATGGGCATCAAACCAGACCACGCCCGGATTTCCCATTGCCTGCGCCAACCCGCCGATCGCTCCCACTGCGTGAGTACAATCCCCCTCCAGCACCAGCGCAAATCCTTCTTCACGCTGTACTGCCACACGAACAGCAGCCGCAGTACGCTGAGCGATTCGCCCTAGATTTGTCACCGAATCACGTGTGCGCTCCGACCTGGGAAGTTCAATCCAAACAGGTTCCAATACGGTGTGACCTCTCGCTTCAAGCAACTGTCGCAATCCGTGATCAAGGAACGCCTGCGGTCCCTGAGCGCAACCCCAGCGAGCAATATCGATGTGATAGGGGACACAAATAAGACTGATATCCATAGTAAATGCTCCTCACTACCGATGAAGAATACTTTCAACGGGTTCAAATTCCTCGAATACAGCAAGGCTAGAGGTATTGCGGAAGCGTCTTTCGTAGCTATATGCTACTTGACAGCCCCCCGGATCAACGAAACCGTATGCTCGATGAGCGGCCGGTGCTCTGGCAGCAGTACAGGTGCGAGCAGTTCAGCTGTCAGAGCATAGAGGCGCAGGCCTGCCTGCACCTGCTCACGCAGTGAAAGTGCCTGCCCGTGTTCATCCTCAATGCCAAAAGCAGCACGGCGCAGGCTCACCCATTCCGGCTGCTCGCTCATCGCTTGCGCTACCTCGTCATACAAACCATTATCGCCGGAGAGCAGTACACCACGCTGCACTTTCATCACACGGCTCATACTCCAGGAAAAGCCAAAGCACGCGTTCAACATACGCCCGATATCATTGCGGCGCAGGCCCTCCAGTCCCTTGCGTGCCTCCTCCGCGTTACCAACCATCATCTCGCTCGCCCAGCGATTGGCCCGCCCCTGCATCGCTTCGTCCCATACAAACGCCCGCGCCCGCACTTGAATACCGGCAAAATAATCTGCGCGATCTAACAGCACCCGTGTCCGGCGTAATCCAGCAATTGTGTTAGTTGCGGCCTCTGGTTCGCTAAAACACTTTTCTACCTCGCCCGGAGGTACGTTACTCACTACTAGCAAATGGCCATGGTAGAGATGGCTATCCGCGCCGGGGATATCAACCCCATCGGTGAAACGCACCAGATCAATATCGCTGTATGGTCCGGCCTCTCCCCGCGCATGACTCCCCATCAACACAATAGCGCGCACTCCTGGCGCATCAAAATGCGCTACCAGTTTATCGAACGCTATTGCCATCTTGTTTTTATCCTCCCATACACTCCAATCATGAAATACAAGATTATGGTATCTCTTCAGTCAATGAGAGTCAAGGTGACCGCCTGACTCTCATTAGTACCGCTCCCTTTGGTCGCAGCGTCAACAATGGTTCCGGCTCAACTTACGCTTTTTTCTCTGGCGTCTAGGCCTGCTTCCCTGGAACCTTGTTGCCTTTCTTGATGAAGCAGCTGGACGGCTTCTGCTGCGCAAAGTTGGTGGGTGTTATATTTTTGTGCATCGCCTCCTACGCGATGTCCTCGCAACATAAAATTAATAGCGCCCGGCTCTGAATGCATAGCAACAAAGCTTGTGTACAAATCCAGTATCTCATGCTAAAATAAAGGAAAAGAACAAATAGAGAGATGTGGTTTTTTCACACCTTTAACTGACGTGCTGTTACACGACTTGCTTGAGTCCGTGGAGAGATGTTTGGTATGTCTTCTTCAACGTTTTCCCAGGCTATCAAAATCTTTTTTTTCCTATGCAACCTCTTCTCCTAAAGACAAACGCTTGTTCAATGACCTTTCGAAACACCTGAGCGTCCTGCGGCGCCAGCACCTTATTGATGAGTGGTACGATAGCGCCATCAGTGCTGGAAGCAACATTACCCAGGTCATCGAGGCCCATCTTCGTGCAGCCGATATTATCGTCCTGCTCATCAGCGCAGAGTTTCTGGCTTCGGAACGCTGTTACGAACTCGAAATGCAGCGGGCACTTGAACTCAGTACGACAGGGACCGCGCGCCTGATACCGATCATTTTGTCCCCTATTGATTGGGAAGCTCTTCCTCTCGCACACTATAGCCCGCTCCCTACGGGAGGAATCCCCATACGCCTCAAGCGCAACATCGACGCCGCACTCTCCGAAGTGGCACAAGGCATTCGCAAGGTGGTCGAAGAACTGGCAGGCCAGGTGAAGAGAGCTCGTACACGTTCAGCCTCACCAAAATTCCCTCTGTACCATTGCCCTTATCGGCAGAATGCTTTTTTTACGGATCGAGAAACGATCCTTACCACGCTTTCCTCCTCTTTTGCTTTCTCTCAGACCCACCAGACGCGCATCCTGGCGTTAAATGGCCTGGGTGGCATAGGAAAAACACAAATCGCACTGGAATATCTCTATCGCTCTTCCCACCTGTATCCAATCATTCTATGGATCAACGCCTCATCTCGTGAGCAGTTCAGCATCGAAGTGAGTGCTCTGGCTGAGAAACTCAGGCTGCCCGAGCAAGATCGTGCAGATGAAGACCATCTTTTCGCAGCCGTCAAACACTGGTTGCAAAGCCAGACGGCCTGGTTGCTTGTGCTGGATCATCTCGATGACCTCACGCTAATCGATGTGATTGTTCCTCCCCAAGGAAGCGGCCATATCCTCCTGACCACAAGCATCCAGCTAATGGGGGAATTTGCATCGACGATCCCTGTCACGCAGATGACCACCGATGCAAGTGTACAATTCTTACTCCAACGAGCCGGGATTATTCCAGCGAAAGCGCCCCTTAATAAAGCTTCTTTTGAGGCCATTCAGCAGGCCACAGCCATCGTGCAGGCGATGGATGGCCTTCCACTTGCCCTCGACCAAGCCGGAGCCTATCTCGAAGAAACGGGCTGCGGTCTGAACGCTTATCTGACCCTTTTCCACCAGGAGCGAGCGACATTGCTAGGCAGGCGTGGACGTAGTCAGAACCATCCAGACTCTGTGACAATTACCCTGACACTTGTTGTCGAAAAAGTTGTGCAGCAGCGCTCGACGAATCTGCATTTGTTACGACTTCTGGCTTTCTTACATCCTGAGGCTATCCCCTATGAATTACTTGTGGATGGAGCAGATGCACTGAATGAGCCGTTACGTTCGCTTGCGGCTCGCCCTCTGGCTTTAAACGAAGCATTAGCCGATCTGCGCAGCTACTCTCTGATCCACCATCTGGCCGACACGACAACGCTGCGTATCCATTGCATCATCCAGACCGTACTCATCGATGCCCTTCCGAAAAGGCAACAGCGCCAATGGGCCAGC
>JAFMRP010000464.1 GCA_017354095.1 Ktedonobacteraceae bacterium | reverse complement strand
TCCAGGAATGAATCTGACAGTGATCGTGAAGTAGGGTATCATGAGATACAAGAGGGTCCTCTTGTTCCGCTCGGCAACGCTGCTGGCGCAGCTACGGCTACGCCGTCAGCCGAGCGGAGCGGCAGCAGCCCCGATCCTGTTCCCTCCCGCTATAAGCGGGACGAATAGGAATGTTGGTTGCCCCCTTTTGGGTTTTTTGTGCGTCTAGTGTAATATAGACGTAGATGCAGACAGCGAAGACAATCGTGCTCTGGCAGTGTAACTATTTCAGTGTAACCAACGTATTGAGCATTAGAAAGTGGGAACTGAAGAACACGTCTGTTCAAGCAGTGTTTCTGAACAATTACGTATGCACTAGTTCAACCGGGCTGTTCCGTTGGAAGTGCCCCAAATCTTGTCATCTGGAGAGGTAACTGGCTATGTCAACCGCGACCGTAGACAATAAGCTGACTCGCGCTTTGGAATTGGTGGGAGGGTCTATCGACCCGGAAATCGCCGAGTCATATCCTTCCCTGGAGGCTCGCATTTTGGCTCAAGCGCTGGAGAATGTGGAACGTGCCGAACAGCGCCTGCGCGAGATCCAGAAGCTGGTGGGTGATTTCGAAGAAGTTCTGGTATAGTGTGGAGGGTTGGTAGCTCAGAGAGATGGCTCTCTGAGTGGTGGGGGCGTAACCAGGCTGCATTTACGCCCTTTTGCCATCTGGATACTATCAGTCTACCTTCCTCTCCAGCCTGACCGCGTTCCTGATCTTCTCCCCTTGTATCGTCCCCCTAGAGTGCGCAGGCGGCATCCAGATTGAGATCCTCTTCTTGCCGGTCTTCTATTGCTTCATCGTTGAAGTCTTCAGGCTGCTCCAGCGCTCTCTGGATGATCTGTTCGACATCATCCAGGCTATGAATGCGTACCAGCTCGTTGCGTACGCGTTTCGCGCCGGCAAAATGTCCCAGATACCAGCCCATATGTTTGCGCAGCTCAACGAAGTGATCCTCTCCCTTGAGCTTTGCATGCACACGCGCGTGCTCAAGCGCCATCAGCAGCCGCTCTTCACGCGTGGGCATGACGGGAGGGAGGCTCTCCCGGGTCGGTATAATGCCGGCGCCGAGCTGCCGTTTCAACTCGTCTTTCCGCTGGAAAAGCCAGGGGTTGCCAAAACTGCTGCGTCCAATCAGCACGCCATGGACGCCTGACATACGTATACGCTGCCCCGCTTCCGCCAGGTCGTGGATATCACCATTGCCCAGAATCAGCGTGTCGGTCTGGCGCACGATTTCAGCGGCTGCTGCGATGGCTTCCCAGTTGGCCTCACCCTTATAGTGCTGCGCCAGTGTGCGACCATGAAGCGAGATGTTGGCCAGGTCCAGTTCCAGCAGATCCTTCACCCAGTCGGTGATTACAATGGAATCGTAGCCCAGGCGCGTTTTGACCGAGACCGGCAACAGGCGGCGCTCAATGGTGGCGCTGTCTCCCCAGATCCTTGTACGCTCCTCGTTCATCTGGCGGATACGCTGGATACGCTGCGGGTCCATCTCCAGATCTTCCAGCGTCTGACCGTTGGCCCAGTCACGTACTCCTTGCTGGGTGGCGCGGACAATCTCTTTCGCCGTTTCTGGCATACGAATAAGGGCGGCTCCCCCACCTTTGTTGGCCACCGATCTGGCCGGGCAGCCCATGTTGATATCCACGCCATCAAATCCCAGCTCACATACAACGTGAGCCGCTTTATAAAAGTATTCCGGGCGGCAGCCAAAGATTTGCGCGACGACAGGGCGCTCGGCTGATGTGTAGAGGAAGTCGCGGAATATACGGTCGCTCCCTCGCCAGAGCCCCTCGACGTTGGTAAACTCGGTGAGCACAAAGTCGGGACGGCCATAGAGGCCGTGCATGGTGCGACATGGCGCGTCGGTGACACCATCCATCGGCGCCAGCCCGATAATCGGTTGTACAAGTGTATTCCAGAAAGATGTCTGTTTCATATATCTATTATCTGCTAGAGGTTATCACTGGTGTTTATGCCAGGAAATGCTCTCTGCTGCATCTTCGCTGGCACTGGAAGAATATGTAATTGCGTCTCTCAATGATACACGCTTTTACGTTTTGTCGCAAGCCATATCCGGTTCCGCCTGCAGACACGATGCAAGGGACAACCCGTCCCTTGCATCGCCTTTCCTATCTGAACTATTCCCGCGTGGGCTTCCCTCCACTCACCCTGAAGCTGATCAACAGCACCACCATACCCACCAGCCCGCACACTGTTCCCACCCAGCCGAGCCGCGTCACCTGAACATAAGAGAGCGCCACGCCGCCCAGGCCCGCACCGCAGGCAATGCCCAGGAAGTTCATCGAGCTGTTGAGCGCGGTGATCACGTTGGCATGTTCAGGAGCCATGTTCAAGAGGCGGTGCTGCTGCGCGATAAAGAAACTGGGCCCCGAAGCGCCCCAGATGAACAGCGCAAGCACCGCTCCCACCCACGACGCCGTGGTGTAGGCGATGCTCACCTCGATCACAAGTTGCGCTACCAGGAACACCACCAGCAGGCGCGTTGAGCCAAAGCGATCCGTGATTCGCCCCACTACCTGCGCCGCTGTAACCGTTCCCAGACCAAGCACCACCAGCAATATGCTGATATCACTGATCTGCAGGTTCGATTGCAGCAGAGGGGCAATATAGTTATAGACCACCGAGAAGCCGACTGTCGCAAAAAAAGCGGGTGCCAGGGCCAGCACCAATCGCGGTTCCCCAATCGGGGCCAGCCGGGCCCTCAGCGACAAACTTTGCGAAGTACTGCTATCCGGCAGACCGATCATTTGCAGGACCATACAGGCGATTCCAGCCACGAGTGCGATCAGGCCAAATGAGACGCGCCAGCCCACGTGCTCACCAATCCAGGTTCCCAGTGGTCCCCCGACAATGTTCGCTATCGTTGCCCCACTCAATACGAGCGCGAGCGCCTGTCCCCGCTTCTGCGGCGGCGCCAGTGCTACAGCCGTCGCGTAAGCCAGCGGGCTGATCAATGCCGCGAAACCACCCCCCAGAATACGCGTGATCAGCAGTGCCGCGAATGTGGGCGAGAGCGCTGATCCGATATTGACGATACAAAAGGCCCCCAGCGCCACGATGATCACACGACTGCGCCGCCAGCGCCCCACCAGCGCCGCCAGCACCGGGCCTCCCAACCCATATACCAGCGAGAAAACGGTGATGAGCTGTCCTGCCGCTCCTTCCGTCACATGCAATTCGTGTGCAATCGTAGGCAACACACCCACCACAATCAATACATCTGTCCCCAGCACAAATGTCGCCAGGGCCAGCAGCAGAATCCGTAAATCCAGCTTGCTCTTCTCCTCCACCACCGGTACATCCTGTACAGTATCTGACATATGCAAAGGAATCCTTTCATGTTGAACAAACACGACGATCCACTGCCATACACTATTCACATGTGAATAGTACATATATGAACAATCGGGCCAAAAAAAAGAGATCATGACTTCCAGAGCTGCTCCAGCCGGCTCAAAAGCTGCGTCAGCTGATCTCGCTCTTCCTGGCTAAAGTGCTCAATGAGCTCTTGCTCCACATCGATGACGGCCTGCGCGCCAGCCTCATGGCGCCGCCGGCCTTCTTCTGTAATCTGTGCCAGCACCCTCCGCCGGTCGGCAGCATCAAAGACGCGTTCGACCAGTCCTTCCGCTGCCAGGCGATCTATCATCTGGGTCGCGTTCGAGCGGACGCTGCGTGACTTTTCAGCTAACTGCCCCAGCGGCATAGGCTCCCCGGCCTGCGTAAGAACTTTGAGCACGTGGTATTGCGCGCAGGTCAGACCGACCGGCTGCAACTTCACATCGAAGCGTGCCTCGGTCATCCTCTCAGTTCGATACAACAGGCCGAGCAGACGCATGATCTTTTCGTCTATTAACTCGCCCGTTTTTTTGTTCATATGTGAAGTATATGGCATACCCCATGCCCTGTCAATCCCCCACTGCCGCAGGAAGAAAAAGCGCTGTGCTGTGCTCTTTTATAGTTAAAAATGATTATTGCATAATCAGAAAAAGCGCTCTAAAATATTTCCCAATTCAAGGACGTTT
Organism: Ktedonobacteraceae bacterium; assembly: GCA_017354095.1. Classification (GTDB taxonomy): domain Bacteria; phylum Chloroflexota; class Ktedonobacteria; order Ktedonobacterales; family Ktedonobacteraceae; genus Bu33. The sequence goes on along the minus strand of JAFMRP010000464.1, from coordinate 972 downwards.
GGTGGTGTCATGTGGAATGAAGGAGTCATGTATGTGGATCATAACGTCTGTTCGCAAATGTAAGTCAGTCCCCTTATTCATCCTGGTAGGCGCGCTATTTCTCTTTTCCGCCTGTGCGCGCGGCGGGCAAACAACATTCAACTATCCCGCCACGAACGTATCATCTGTCAGCTCGCCTACCCCTGAAAGCCAGCCTGTCAATGTTGTTCTCAGGCGCAGCTCGCTGGGAACGATGACCCTGATATGGCATCCAAGGACGCGGGCGCTGCTGGTGCAATCGGAATTTTATAATCTGGCCCCAAAGGGAACCTATGCTGTCAGCATCTATTATGGCGATTGCCAGCATAGTGGCAGGATGCTCTATCACCTGCCCAACATCGTTGCTGGCACTAACGGGTCTGCCTTCGCCACGGCCAGAATCGTCGGTATTCCGGGCGGCATTCCAGAGCATGGCTGGTATATCAACATACAGCACCTCCCCAGGCCAGAGAATGACGCGCTGGCGGTGTCGCCAGGCTGCGCTAACATCGTCCGGGATCAGAACATCACCACCTGGCAGCCGCAAAACGTGCTCGTCCGCTTTAGCAACTTCTCGACGTCGGGCCAGAATAATAATGATGGCAAGGTGCAGTTGAACCTGCAAAATGGGCAGCTGCTGGTAAAGGCCACGCTCAAAAATTTAACTCCGGACTCAACGCACATGGGCTATATCTTTTCTGGCTCCTGCTCCTCCAAACAGCGCCAGATCCTTTACGAGCTCAATCCCATTACTGCCACTCCCTCCGGCAGTGGCAGTTCGGTGACCCAGATTCCCAATGTCTATAGCATTCCCGCGAAGGGCTGGTCCATCAATTATGTCATGGACCCCGAAACCGCCACGCTCACAGGCCAGGAAGCAGCCTCCTGCGGCGATGTGATCTCGAAACAACAATCCCAACCCCTTTCGAAGTGACGTGGAGGGGGCGTGAGCGC
>JAFMRP010001681.1 GCA_017354095.1 Ktedonobacteraceae bacterium | reverse complement strand
GAACGGAAGCCCGGCACGATCAGGAATCGGCGTGCTTTACTTTCATCATCATGGCATGAGCTACAGGCATTCCAGCCAAAATGGTGCAGTTCGTCACCTGTATGAGGCATGGCTGTACGATGAGTAACTTGAGAATAGGTGGGTGAACCGGGGTCAACATCGATCACAGCCAGGTAATCAGGCTCTTCGACACCGGTACCCACATAGAGGGCAACCGTATATAACAACGTTTCGGGCTCAGCCTTGATAGCTTCTTCTGGCGAAGCATAGCCAGGACCAGAACAGTGGTGATTCTCATGTGTATTAGCCATAGCAAAGAGACCTCCTGCTCGCTCACTGCGAGCATTAGCAAAGCTTCTGGTGTGCAACACGAAACCTTGACGACAAAAGCGGTAGCGCTACGAGGAGTTTCTATTGCTGACTATTTCGATCCCCATGAGAGGAGGGTTAGCACTATTATATACAAAGATCGTATCTATGAGAAAGGGATAAGCAAGGGACGTTCTGCTCGCTCTGGAGGCCATACAACGCGGCGTTTTCCATTTTGCCACTGCACAATAAGAACCTGGTGGCCAGACTGAAGGCCGCTCAGTGGATCGATGCGGAACGCGCCGTAAAGGGTTGTGCAGGCAAGCTGGGAGGCTGCGGCGAGATGGGCGCTATCATCACAGCGACCACTGTCACGCAGACAACGTGCGCACAGGAGCCCGGCCGCGAAGGCCTGTACCGCAGGATACGGAGGATCGCTACCCGCAACACTTCTATACCTTGTCACAAACCAGTCAGCGCCGGGACCTTCATCGGGTTCGGGGGCCGCCGACGCAATCCACTGCGCAGGCCCAAGCAGCCCCTCGCGCTGATTCCCCAACGGGGCAAGTACCTCCTCAACCCCTGCTCCGACGAATGCCGCCGCGCGCCATTTGCGCCTCAACAGGATGGAAGCCGCCGCAAGTTCATCGGCAAAGCTCCCTACAACGAGCAAGATGTCTGCCTGCGGAACAAGAGATGCCGCGGAAGCTGCCTGCCCTGGTGCAAAAGCTATGATCTCACACTCAAAGTTGAGCGCGTCCGCAGCGCTTGCAGCGCCAGTTGCCACGTCTCGACCAAAACCAGTAGTTGTGTGCAAGAGGGAGACAGTGGAGGACACTGGATCGAATGCACGAACTGCCTGAAGTATTCCTATAAAATAGGTAGAAGCGGGTGAAAGCACATTGATAACCTGCGGGAACGCCGGGCGAGACAGACGGGAGGTTGCCCCACTGTGATTCCAGATAGCACGCTTGCAGCTGCGCGCAGCTGCAAGCATGGTATTGCTTCCGTACGGCCCGAAGAGCACATCAGGATGGTCATTCAGAGCTGCGCGCATACTCGCGCGCACGTCACTTCCTGTATCTCGCACATTGAGATCCACGTTCGTCCAGGGCGGTGGCAGGCACGCGGCATGCCTGGCCCACAGAGAAAGGCCGGTGGCGCAGGCCTGTCCAAAGGGTGCCAGCGGACCGGTCAGAGGGGTAACGAGTGTCGCGCGTAAACTGGTCATGCGATACGTCCTGGTTGCTCAGAACAACACGTGGCCGTCATGGAAAAGCAGGCAAG
>JAFMRP010000463.1 GCA_017354095.1 Ktedonobacteraceae bacterium | reverse complement strand
GCTCCAACTTCCCCCTGCTGGCCAGAAAGCGCTGTTCGCGCTTCCCTTGCGGTAGAAGCACTAGGGCTCATTCCATCCGGCAATGTTGAGCGCGCTGTAGATCCTCACCTTGAGGGAGGTCGTTGTACCAGGGATCGCTGCCCTGATGACTATGGCGACTACGCCGCACTTTGCCCGACCCGCTTCCCTCATGCGCCGGTTCCTCCCTGGTATACGAATGCACCCTATGATCCTGGCAGGCCCAAGGGCCCAACGCATTGGCAGAAGTTTGTCAGAGCGGTGGGCCTGGCCAACGCGATCAAACAGCGGCAGGCGTTCATCGATGGCTTTGTCGACACCCATGGAATCTGGCGCTGTGGTCACTGCTACCTCCGGCAGCGCATGATGGATCTGGGTGCCCAGTTGGGCTATCCCGATATGCATGCGCTGTATCCGTTGGCCGAGACGCGTGGCGTGGCGGGCTACGCCAGCTGGCTGGCCGTCAACTGCAGCGCAGGGGAAACATTGATGCAGACGGTAGGAAGACAAGCTGGTGCCGTCGTCGCGAATCTGTGTCGGTTCTTTCAGACGATCGCGCTGGCCTGTCGGCAGAGAGCGCTGCACGTGGCACGAGAGGCCGCATAGCAAGGCCTTCTTTCATGATTACATTTACCGTATGGGCAGCGTTGGCGAGCGTGTGATGTTCGTGACGTTGCTAAAGGCCTGGGCAGGGAAGCGCCCGGCCAGGAAGGATGGAATGCATGGCGAATGCCGCGACCGAGCAGGCTAAAGCGAAAGAGCATCATGAGCGTATTATGGCGAAGCAGCGCAAGGTGAGCGCTGCTTAGACACAGCCAACTTTTTACATTTTGTAAAAAGTTGCTTCAAGGAAGGAACGTTGTATGGACCATTCTCAGCAGAACAAGCAGGGCTTTGAACTGATCCCCATTCCACAAGAGACCATCGGCTCCGAAGAGCACGAGGAAATCGTTGAGGTCCGTCGCGTCTGGCATAAGGAAGAGCAGATCTGGTATTATTCGGTGATCGATTTCGTCAAAGTGCTCACCCGATCAAAAAACCCCAACGTCTATTGGTCTGCGCTCAAGAAGCGCAATCAACAAGACCAGGGCTTTGTCGATATCCTGCAAAAGGTCAAAGAGCTGCCATTGCGCGGGAGAGATGGAAGATTGCGCGGAGCCGAGTTCGTCACACGGGAAGTCATGCTGCGCCTGGTGCAAGCTATTCCGAGCGAGCGGGCTGAGCGCGTGCGCCTCTGGCTGGCGCAAGTGGGCGAAGAGAAGCTACAGGAAATAGAGCAACAGACACAGGCAGAGCAGCTGCGCGACTTTTACATTCGCCAGGGTCGGACCCCGGAGTGGGCAGATGCACGTATCCAGAACCTTCTCAGCCGGAATGCCCTGACCGATGAGTGGCTTGCCAGAGGGGCTCAGCAGCATCTCCACTTCGGCTTGCTCACGGGGACGATCCACCGAGGCACCTTTGGCATTCCCTCCGATACACACCACCACACCGTCAAACAGCTGCCGAGAGGGGTCAAGAATCCGCGCGATCATTACACCGAAGAGGAATTGGGGGTCCTGACACTGGCGGAACTGGCAGCGCGCAGAATGCATGAGCAAAATGACAGCCAGGGTGTCCCACAACTCGTCCAGGATGCGCAAGCGGCAGGGGCCTTTGGTGGACGCGTGCGCCAGCAATTTGAAGAGTTGACTGGTCAGCCAGTGGTATCCTCCCAGAACTTCCTGGATCAGCCCAAAGGCAAGCGCAAGAAAAAGCAGCTTCCAGTGGCAGAACAGGGTATCCTTTTTGACCAGGAAGAGCAGAAGTCATCACCGGAAGGATAAGACGCCACATCGTGCCAACGTTGGCCGACGTTTCGTCAATGATAACGCGCCAGGCGGGTGACGATTGAGGGTACCGTCATCTCCAGGCGCGTTTTTTGCTGAGGGGTGGAGTTGGCTCTTAGGGGGTCGAGTATGATCCGACCGAAAAACAACGATAAGGCTGGCGTGTACATTACCAGTTTCGGTGTCGCATTTTTAGCACAACTCCTTTTGAGGTGGGGTGAGATGAAACGGCCCCGGTGGCGCGATTGTCATCCTGTCCCCCTTTCTGCCCGGCGTTGGCGAGCGTATGATGTGTTCGTGACATTGTAGAGGCCTGGGCAGGGAAGCGCCCGGCTAGGAAGGATAGAATGTATGGCGAGTGCCGCAACCGAGCGGGCCTATGGATGGGTCAAGCTCTATCTGACGGATCAGGAGGTGCTGGAGGAGTGGCTGTGGGGCAACTACGTCGAGGGTGGGCTGGAGGTTCATCCACCCAGGGAGGATGTGTTCGCACTCCTGCCAGGTGTCCTGCGTTACCTGGTCGAGGATGGTGATCTTCCGGCGATGGACCCGGACGTGCAGACGGCGCTCTATGAATATCTCAGTGGCTATCAGTCTGCCATCTTCGCCTCTGAGGCGGCGAACCAGAGCGAGGAGTTTGCCGAGGAGATTACCAACGCCTATGTAGAGGTGTGCGAGCGCTTGACGGTATAGACCCCCTGTCCCTCATGGTCGAGCATATCTCTTGCTGCTCGGTGGCGGAATCGTTTCCCAGGCGGTCCCGTTCGATGAGTGGCCAGCACACCACGTCGTCGGGTGCGTGCTCTGCGAGGAGGAGCCCGTGCCGTTGCGAGGGAAGAGAGGAAACCACCGAGCCAGAGGATCCGATAGGCCTGGTAAAGGCAAGATAAAGTGGGCGGCCTATTGACTCCAACGTGGAGTCACAGCCTGCTGAATCGGTTCAGCAAGCCCGCCCGCGTGGCTCCAACGTGGAGTCACGTGTTGGTTGTCAGGTCCATTTGGAGTCACGTGGAGTCACCGGACCCGGGGTGGAAGGGGGGGCCTCACGCCGTCTGCGCTGATATGGATGCCAGAAGGGAGGGCCCTGCGAGAAGCTGCGGGCAAGGCCTCAGCAGCGAGCGGCGCGAAGCGATGTACGGACAGCGCGGAAGAGACCGACCGCGCTGCCGGTCTCTTCCGCAACGAACACATCCAGCAGCGCCTGCTCTGGCACACCCCAGAGCCCTTCGCCAGGAGGAACCGTCTACTGCGGCGACCGCATCTTTGCCAACAAATACGAGATCGCCGAGGATCTTCACCACCGGCGATCCGCATAACGCGAAGAGGCCCTGCATGTACAGACAAGCAGGCCTCTTCTTTTTGTCTGACGCTACTTGTCTTTGGAGAAGTAGTAGGGCAAGATGATCGCTAGGCCCATGCCCGATATACTCCCAGTTTGGAGCAGCGCAGCTTCTTTGGTGAATGCGTAGAGCGTGATGGAGAGGACGGTAGTGATGACTGCCCCCACGACGAGGATCGCTCTCATGATGTCCATTGTGTCCCATCGTTGTGGTTTTTGCGTGACAGATCTACGTGACATTGCGTATACTCCTAAGAGAGACTGGTGGAGCGAGATCCGTGGAAAGTTCCTCGCCCCACATGATGAATAGATGGCCACTGGCTTGCCTGAGCCAGTGGTCTCGCCTTATGTGATAGTGCAAGTGTTCATGAGTACCTCTGTGTTTCTCTCCTTACTAGAAACTTACCAGGCATGTATGAAAATGACTGTTCTCGATTCCTTCCATCTCGCTGTCTTCTGACGCTGGCAGAGCTCCTCAAGCATGAGTAGAGGCGTTTGCTGTTTACGTGTTCATTTTGTGTAGCCACTTTTCCTACTTGTTTATGTTCATTGATGACTCTTGTGGTGTCTCTCAATCTTTCTCCTTTCTCCTGTTCTGGCGATAGGGACGATCGCCCTATAGAACGATAAGCTGTCTCAAATGAAGGCTTTTCCTGTTGCCCCCGTGTAGGATTCCTTTCTCAGGTATAACTGATTGCAGATGTATTATGCAAGTAATAACCGTGCTCGACATGAAAAAAAATTTCATATTGAGCGTGATAACTCGGCCCTGGTAGCGGACTGAGCTTGTTCTCTCTCTCCAGATTTTATCCTTTCGTTGGGGGAGTTCCCTTGCTCTGCTCTCCTTTCTCGCGCAGACGGAGCAGGCGAGGTGGACGTGCGATCTCCAGGTGTCATGTCTCTGGTCTGACATCGGTAACATGACCAGGATGGTCAGGCGGCGAGGCTGGTGGTCTGCGAGGGGGTTGTCGGTGGATGCCGCGCCTGGCGCCAGGACGGTAAGGACGAGTGCGCGCCGGGTTGCGCAGGGGGTGGTGTGGTGGGTATACTGGAACTAACACCTATTAGTCACAGTTGAGAGCTAACCACAAAGGAAGGGTGAGTTAACACATGCAGGACGCACAACCCCCGGCCATCGTCGACGCAGGAGCTCTTGATTCGCTCGACCAGGTGGAGACGGACCACCTTTCGATGCAGGCCGCAGCCCTGGATTGGTTGAAGACGAAGGCGGCGCGATCGGAGAGCAAAAAGACGCTGACCGCCTATCGCACGACGTTGGGCCAGTTCGATGCCTACTTGCAGGGGCAAGGATGTACCCTGGACGCGGATCCTCGCCGCGTGGCGCGCTATGCTCAGGAGTGGGCGTTTCACACCGAGCGTAACGCGCCGCTTTCCTCCAGCACGATTAATCAGCGCTTCGCGATCCTCTCCAGTTTCTATAAATTCGCCGTCAAATATGGGGCCTGTGAGAAAAACCCCATCGAGTATACCGAGCGTCCCCCGCGCCATATTGAGCACGCCGCGCCGTACCTGGATGACGACTATGTGAGCCAGCAGATGCAAGGCATTGATACCAGAACGCCCGAGGGGAAAAGAGACAAGGCATTGATTAGCCTGGCGCTGACGACGGGCAGGCGCGCCAGTGAACTGACTGGCCTCTGTTGGAAGGATTTGGAGCTGAGGGGCAAGCGCATGGTTGCCCATTGGCGCTGTAAAGGGAAGAAGACCATGCGGGATCAATTGCAGGCGCGCACGATCGCGGTCCTGCTGGAATACTTGCAAGCCGAGTATGGGGCGAACCTGCAGCGCATCAAGCCGGAGTCCCCAGTGTTCGTCTCCTATAGCAACAATCATCGGGGGGGGCCGCTGAGCATCC
>JAFMRP010001680.1 GCA_017354095.1 Ktedonobacteraceae bacterium | reverse complement strand
CAGCTCGCGCTTCACGGGCCTTGATACAGGTCAGCTTGTGCGGTTTGAAGCTCTCAAGCCTGGTCGAAAGGCAAAAAATGGGGAGAGGTTTTCTGCTCTTGACAATTTGTCTACATCGGTATCAATGATGGCCGCGCTCGGCTCTTCCTCTCGGCCTTGCTTGCGACGCACCTGCATGCGCAGGGTCCGCAGAATCTGGTCCCAGAGCCCTTCACGTTGCCATCGGCGAAAGTAATAATAGACGGTTTGCCAGGCGGGAAACTCATGGGGCAGCAGACGAAAGGCGGCAACCGGCTCGCAGCACGTACAAAATGGCGTTGACGATCTCGCGCCTGGTATGCACGTGATAGGCTGCATCGGGGGCAGTCTCAGGAACCAAGGGCTCCAAGAGCTCCCACTGCGCGTCGGTGAGATCGGAGGGATAGGCCATCCGATGGAGCGTGGTTGGCATGCGGTGTTGGCTTCTTTTCACCGGTTTTGCTCCTTCTGTCTCGGTCTTTTTACTCTTTTCTATCGGCAAGTTGGTGAGAATCAGACACTTAGTGAGCGCGAGAGAACGCATGTTCTTCATCAGATTTGCGGAAGAGCCGGTCTCAGGGGTTCACTTCAGTAATTGCCCTAACCTTCTGCCCCTTCAGGGCTATTTTACAGTCGCCGAAACAGCGCACATCATGAAATCGGATCAGAGGCAAACTGGTCAAGACCAAAACCGCATCTCATCTGAGGGATCAGCTAAAATAGATTGAAGGTTCCATCTACAAGTTGCAGGTGAAACCTTTCTGATGGCTCTAGAGCATTATTCGTAGTTTTACACAGCCGCTGTGAAAATCTCTAGCTTCCCCGTGCGCGTATCGTTCCAGAAGGGATAGAACGTTTCTGGCCCGCTCGTCAGTCCCTGGTAGTCGCCAATAAACCAGGAAAAGCCACCCCCAGACGAAGCCAGTGTGGGATCAAATGGTTGACTGGTGACAACCAATCGATTTTGCAGAGAAAGATCAGGTGAGTGAAAGCGAGCTAAAACCACGTGTATCTTCCCATCCTCATAGGCAAAAGCGGAGAGCGCTATTCTTCCCGCCTCATTCACCGCCAGTTGTGGCTGAAAGTAGTAGATACCCTTAGCGGCGGCATCTGGGAAAACGCTTCTAGGAGCACTCCACGCGCTTTTCCCGTGCGCTGCATGTGTCAACATGATTTCCGCGTGGCTGGCTCCTGTGCTCTGGCTCACATAGGCGACATAGACCTCGTTCGTATGCGGATGAAGCGCGATTGTTGGCAGTGTGGACAGCTCAACCTGTGACAGCAATTGAACCGGTTCTGGCTGCTGTCCTACGGTGAGCGGTTCCGAGAAGTGCTGTCCGTAGTCCAGCGAATAGACCACCCTGACATCTTGCATTGTGGGGGTAGGCGGTAGCTTGTCCCCCGGCTCATCATCCCCCTCTGTGGCTGACTGTTTCGACTTGAGCGGGTTATTAAGATACACGACATACACCAGCCCATTGAGTCCAGTCGCAATCATGGCCGCGTTCACCAACTGATCTGATCCGCTGATGATCTGGGGCGCACTCCAGCTTTGCCCACTATCATCAGACACGCTTAATG
>JAFMRP010000462.1 GCA_017354095.1 Ktedonobacteraceae bacterium | reverse complement strand
ATAGGTCGCGATGGCATCATCAGTGCGCCCATTAACAACATACGTATCAACCAGTATGGCGTACTTGGTGACGGCCTGCTCTATCTTGCCCTGGCGCACATAGATTTCGCAGAGTACCTGGTGTACGTCCAGGTACTGCGGCGCGATATCGATGACACGCAGGCATTCTTCCGTGGCCGAGGTCAGCAGGCCGTGGTCAATGTATTTCTGAATATCCTGCATGGACCGCACAACTTGCCCACGTACACTTTCTGGCAGATCAGCGGTGCTGGCTAGCACTGGCTCGGCAGCATCTCGCAAATGATCCCTGCTGCCAGACATCTGGCTGAGCAGATCTTCTGCGTTGGGCTTTGCGGCCTGCGTTTGCCTCTCCGGCTGCGGCATAACCAGGTACGTAGATGCGTCTGGCTGGGGTGCAGCGGCGGGTGGTGGCGGTGCCGGCGCCTGGGCAGGTGGCGGCGGTGCCGTCGGACCGGGTACCTGCGCCATAGAACCAGATGCCTGCTGACCTGCGAGTGGTCCTGAAGCTAATGGACCAGTTGGCCCCTGCGGAGCCGGTGGTACTTGTGGTGCCTGCGGAGCCTGCGACGCCTGTTGAGGCCCTTCTGTAAGCCAATCGGATGCGGCAGGCGGTGGCGGAGGAGGCACTTCCGCTGGCGCGGGTGGCATAACATTGGCGGGCGGCTGCGGCTGCGCGGTTGGGGGCGCCGCCTGCGTTTTTCCGGATTCGCTGAGTATACCTGTAAGCCAGTCAGGTAACTCCCCCGAAGTACTAACCGAGGGCTGCTGCATACCCTGCTGCTGTGGCGGCATAGCTTGCTGCTGCGGTGGCATACTCTGCTGTTGCTGCTGCATCATAGAGGCATTAAAGGCCATGGTTGCCGCGTCGGAGATGGAGTCCTGGTAGGGCCGCTGGATCACGGTTTGCTCTCCACCCGGCGCTTGCGGCACGTTAGCGGTTGGCGGGGTAATCGGTCGCGAGGGCGCACCCTGCGCCTGCTGAAGCATATATTCAACCTGGGCCACTTTATCATGCCAGCCCCGGCTGCGCAAAAAACCAAGCAGCGCATTGTAGACTGTAAGCGCCTGTTCTTGCTCACCCAGCATACGGTGAGCCTCGGCTGCCTCCTGGCAAAGCTGGACTAGCTGATCCGACTCCTCTAGAGTCAACGCGTCAAGATTAACACGATCAACCGCTTCATCAAAGTGGACCGTCGCGGAGCGTAAGTCACCTTGCGCTCTGTAACACTGTCCTAATGCATAGTAACAGGAAAGCGCGTAGTCGGGATCGTTCAAAAGATGCTGAAACTGCCGGATTGCTTCATCCCAACGCTGCTGCTCCTGATAAAGCCAGCCCAGGAAATAACGCGCGTCTGGCCGGTCAAAACCACTTTCCAGGATTTGCTCACAGAGGTCGATAGCATCATTGAAACGACGTTGCTCCTGATACATCTGCGCTTGCTTCAGTACCTCTGTGACCTGGCTGGCTGTGATGCGTTTATGCGGGGCAGGATTCATCCCGCCAGCCCCGGTCATCGTTGAGGCCGGACCAGAATTGCCGACCCCACCATAATTGCCCGCGCTACCCATGTTACCCATGATGCCAGTATTCCCTCCGCTTGTATTACCTGATGTTACGCTATCAGTGATAGACTTGTTCTCAATCGAACCGCCAGCCGCAGGTGCTCTGTTCATCATATAGCCTGAACTGCTGATCTGAGGCGCATTCGTTCCCGCCACTCTGGTCTCCATCTCTCCCTGCCCGCCAGAATCCCCACCCAGAATTCTCGCCAGCAACTGTTGCGCCTGGATGTTACCGCTATCTGCCCTCAGGACCTCTTCACATTGTATACGTGCGGGCCCTGGCTCGTTGCGTAGAAGATATCCTTGCGCGGCGGCGAGGCGCTGTTGAATCATCGCCACAATGTCTTTTTTTTCAAAGTAATAGCTGGCTAGCCGCTCATGTGGCTCAGGGTTGCCAGGCGATAATTGAACCGCTTTCTGCCAGGCGGCTTCCGCACGCGCACCCTGGCCAGCCTGCGAATAAAGATCCGCCAGATGCAGATATGCACTATATGCATCCTCACGCCTGTTGAGGATGCCGTACAATTCCGCCGTCTTGCTTAGCGCGATGACATTGCTCGAATCACGCTGCAGCACATACTCGTACTCACTGAGGGCCTGCTGCCAGTTCTTCGTCTGCATGTGACAGAAACCCAGACCACTGCGCGCCGCTGCATCTTCCGGGAACTCCTTGAGAGCCTTCTGATACTCTCGATTGGCCTCCTCCCAATTGCTATCCCAACGATGACGCTCGGCCGCACTCATGGCCGCGCTGAAAACTTGCTGGTTCCCTGGCATGCAAGGTTCACTTTCTTGAATGCGTGCGCTGAAAAACATAGCGCAAAACTGACAGATGCGAGATATAGATGGTGTGGCCCGCACGCTTAAAACGCGCAAAGACACATAACCCGCAATGTTACTGTAGTCCGGTTACGGTTAGCGTACTACAATTCTGCTATGCGGGCACTTCTTTTGGTACTAAAGTACCTCATTTAGTACACCGGGAAACAAGTCGAGCGAAACAGCAATTAAATATGCCGCTGTCTATCCACGATAGTTAATAAATTGCAACGGCAAAGGATAATCCTTCTGCTTCAGCAGGCTGATGACGGCCTGAAGATCGTCTCGGCTCTTGCCCATAACCCGCACCGCGTCACCCTGGATCTGCGCTCGTATCTTGGGATACGCCTCTCGCACCATCTTGCTCAGTTCCTTGGCCTGGTCCTGACTTATCCCCTGCTGTAGCTGGATGACCTGACGCACCCGACCTCCAGCCGCATCTTCCTCTTTCCCCGGCTTGAAGATCTTGATCGAAAGACCCCGACGCACCGCTTTCGATTCCAGAATGTCACGCACCCCCTTTAGAGAGAGCGCACTCGCGGTCACAATCGTGATATTATCTTTGTTTTGTACAATCTCTGTCTTCGTGTCTTTCAGATCATAACGCGTCTGCACTTCTCGACGCGTCTGGTCAATCGCATTGACAAGCTCCTGCTCGTCGAACTGCGAAACTATATCAAATGAACACTCACCTGCCATCGGAATCCTTTCTCCACCTCTCTATTCAGTACCAATTGGCTAAACACCAGGAGTTTTTCTTTTCTGGCATTGTAACTCATTTCACTCCTGTTTGCCACTCTATCCCCCAAGTGGGCAGGCGACCATGGAACACGATGGCATGCCCTGGTATCGAAAATCGATCCACACTGCTTCGTTTCATTACCATATATCAACCTATCCTTAATGGAAATTTATCCGATTGATAGTTAGAGTCTAGATAGACGATTACGAATGAGCACAGCCATTTCAGAAGCTCTGCTCCTTTGCGAGAGGAGGACCACCACATGACTCTGGATTCAGGCTGGAGCGCGGGACGACAATCAGAGAAGTTCCTGCTAGCGAACTTCCCCGCCCGCTGCACACTCCAAACGGAAGAGCAGAAACGCAGCTTTGAACTTTTGCGGCTGGCACTATTCGCCCTGAAGCTTCGTAAACTAGAACTTGGCCCACGGCCAAAAGAAGAGTGGATTTTTGAGTTTCGTTGCAACTTGCTTCGCCACGTGATCTTTCAACAACTGGTGACGCTGGAACACCTGGATGCACATGAACAGGCAATGCAGCTGATTAAAGCCTGCCGCTCAACTGGCTCATAAATAGATAAACCAGGATCATACATTGCCCTTTTTGCCGCTGCTGCTGGCTCTTCATTCAGGGGCCTGGTATTGTTCGAGATAACGGATCACCTCACGCGTGAGCTGGCTGGGCGTTGACGCGCCAGCCGTAACGGCAACACGCTTTTTCCCCTTGAGCCATTCAAGATTAAGCTGCGAGAGATCTTCAATACGTTTAGCAGGAACACCCGCCAGCTCTTCGGAAACCTGTACCAGGCGGTTGGTGTTGTTGCTCCGCGGATCACCCACCACAATGGTCAGGTCCGCTCCCCTGGCCTGGCTGGCTACCGCTTCCTGCCGCTTCTGGGTGGCGGCACAGATATCAATATGTACCTCGGCATGCGGGTAACGCTCTTGAATGCGCTCTACAACACGCTGCGTATCCCATTTGGAAAGTGTTGTCTGTGTAGAAATAGCTACTCTGGCTTCCTGCTCGGCGGTCAGGGTGAGCCCCTCAACATCTTCTAGCGTCTCGACCAGCACTCCATGACCAGGAATCTCTCCCAGCACTCCCTCAGGCTCTGGATGCCCCTTTTTGCCAATATAAATGACAAAATATCCCTCAGCTACCAACCTGCGCACAAGATCATGCGTGACGGTGACATCTGGACAGGTGGCGTCGATGCAGTGCAGCCCTCGGTCCCGCGCGCTCTGCTTCACCTGAGGCGAGACACCGTGCGCGGTAAAGATGACGGTGCCCTCTTTGACCTGCTCCAGAATCGTGAACCGGTCAGGACCATCTAGCGTCACCACACCTATCGCTGTGAGCTCATTAATAGCGTGCTGGTTATGGATAATCTGCCCAATAATATGGATCGGACGCGGCAATGTCGCATCTTTTGCCGCCTGGCGCGCAATTTGTAACGCGTCCACTACCCCATAACAATAGCCGCGTGGAGATATTTTGATGACTTCCATTCAAACCTCTTTATATTGAACATGCAGCCGCGCTTCTCTCTTTAGTGAAATGAAAAAAGACTATGTTTATGCTATCGATGCTGTCAAGTGTCTGGGTGCGAGTCAGGAGGCTTTCATCTCTTTCCGCGCTAAGATACTGCGCAGATCGTTCGAAGTATAAAGACAGACTGCGGGGAGCAGACCGGCTAGCTCTTCAACAGAAGCGGGAATGGCCAGGTCAAAAATCAAAAGCGGGGTGTGACGACCCATACTACCTCGGGCAATATTGGCGGCTGTAATGGTCGGGACGCTCTGATAACGGTCTGGTACGCTGATGAGCAGTTGTATATTGGGCAACAAAGAGGAAAGTCGCTCAGGCGTTTCTTCTTCATAGATACACTGCATATGGGCCTGGCCCAAGAGTTGTACATAGGG
>JAFMRP010000461.1 GCA_017354095.1 Ktedonobacteraceae bacterium | reverse complement strand
AACTGGTGTCATCCACCGCGACATCAAGCCCGCGAATGTGATGAAAACCCCCGAGGGACGGCTGCTCTTGAGCGATTTTGGCCTGGTGAAGATCATCGCCGAGAGCCAGGGAACACGAGCGCAGATTACCGGCGTGGGGACGCCGCTGGGCACCCCGGACTATATGGCCCCCGAACAGGGCATGGGCGCGGAGATTGACGCCCGGGCTGATATCTACTCCCTTGGTGTGGTGCTCTATCAGATGGTGACAGGCGTGGTGCCATTTCGCGGTGATTTGCCAATGCAGGTTGCCATGCAGCACCTGCATATGCCGCCACCACCTCCGGGCGAGATGCGACCGGATCTTCCGCCCGAGGCGGAGCAGGCCATTCTGCGCGCGTTGGCGAAGCGTCCTAGTGACCGCTATGCGCGTGCCTCAGACCTCAGTAGCGCGTTTCGCCAGGCGCTTGAGTCTGCCGGTGTACAGCTGGATAACACGCTGATTGTGTCCTCTGATACGAGTAATGATGGCCGCTTTTTCAAGAAGCGTGGCCTCTTTGATCCCATGTGGCAGGGCTCGGCCAACGAAAAGCCAGGGCAAACCGCCGATCTGCGGCCCAGGAATAGTTTTTCGCTGCCTACGCTCTCTGGCTTCTTGCAGCCGAACTCACTGTTTTCTTCCTCTGAGCAGCGGGAGTTCACTCCACTTCCTTCGCTGGTCAATGAGCAGGCTGATTCAACCCTCGTGCCGCAGTCCCAGACACGCTCATTGTTATCATCTTTTGCCCCAACGGGCGCGCCTGCACAGCTTGAATTTGCGCACGCTGGCGGCGAGCAATCGCAAACATTCTCACCTTCTGATTTCCCGCCCCAGGCTGGCACGACCAGGCTGCTCGGCGGCCCGGTAGCCTGGCAACAAGATGCGGGAGGACCAGTTCCTCCGCCAGGGGGTGGCAATACTACGCGCTCACTTGGCAATCAAGATGCCCAGACCGGCGCATTCCCTCTGCCAGGCCAGACGGGTATGCTGCCCACTACCAGCGATACCCGCGCTCTGATGGTCCCCAGCAGCTACGATGGACAGGGCGCCACCACGTCCATGAAACTCGTCCAGCCGGTGAAAGTTGTGCAGATCCCCGTTGCTGGAGAGCCGGGCCGTTTCATGACCGGTTTTATGCCCGCGGTGCCTCTCGCTGCTCCACCGGCGAATCCTTCCGCGCCCGAGGAACAGGGACCGCAGAACGCGTTCCAGAAGCATCTGAAGATCCTGATCGTCGTGGCTGCTGTGCTGCTGGTCCTGTTTGGCTCAGGCGCCTTCGCGCTGACCCACTTTCTGTCGCAGCAGGGAACGGCTGATCAAAATAACGGCTCTCAGACGACTCTCAATGCTACTGCCACATCGATGGCGCGGGCAACTGCGACCTCCCAGGCCAATACCATATTGAGCGATCCCCTGACGGACAACATCAGTAACTGGCCAGTAGACCATAGAAATGGCGTTGGCTACGCATTTAAGAGTGGTTCCTATCACCTGTTTGTCGATGACCATGAAGAGGATAACTCCGCGCTGGCCATCTATCCTAATCAGACCTTTGGTAAACAACTGGGCTATACCGTCACGCTTTGGGAGATCAAGGGCAACAACGGAGATGAATTTAACTGGTATGGCATCTTCTTCCGCTACAGCGAGAAAAAGAAAGACGGTAAAACCTACCAGGTGTTCTATGCCTTGCAGATCACTCCTAGCGATAAAAAATACTGGTTCAAAAAGTATGACGGAAGCGCGACAGACAATCAGTGGGAGAGTATCCAGGGCTGGCCCTTTGGCAAAGAATATCATTCTGGCCTGGGTCCCAAATTCAAAAATACAGTAAAGGTCTCTATGAATGGAGACAGGTTTACCTTTACGGTCAATGGAAAACAGATAGGAACCGCCAAGAACGGGGCGCTCCCCAGTGGTTCTATTGGCATGGTGGTGAATCACAAAGGTACCGAAGTAGCATTCTCTAACATGATTTTGACGTATAATTAACATGCGCGGCGCACGCCGCAAAAGGCTGCGCCGCTGTTTCATTCAGCCTCTGGGGCTACTATTCTGGGTGGAGGTCTCTGTTGACTACTCTGACGATCGCGGTAGTGCTCGCCAATGCCTATGTGTTGCTCTTCGTGCCGAAATTTATTAACGTTGTCGCTGCAACAGTCTGGGTTACTGGCTTCCTATGCTTACTCAATATCCTGCTCGCTGTGATTTATCGCAAAAAGCAGAGGCAAGAGCGGTTTTCGTATTGGGTGGCCTGTGGCTTTGAACTGGCTGTTTTTGTGTTTGCCTTACTCTACAGTCTGGGTGTTATCCAGCACGTTCCGTATCCCCTGCCTCCTGGCCTCTCCTTCAACCGCGCGGAAATTGGGGCAGCCCTGGCAATCGGTATTGGCCTCTTCCCTGCTGCGTACTGGCATCGCGTCAATCTCTCTGATTTGCCGGCGCGCATCGCCCACGATGGCAAGGTGATGAAAGCTCGCAAGGCCGGTGTCCACGTCCCCCCGGGCGAATGGATGAATTAGCAGTCTGCTGTTCTCAGCAAAAGACGCCGGTTGTTGGCTGAAGACCTTCTATCAGGAACCTTCGTTGTTGGCCCTTTTTGATTTTTTAAGGTAATCTACGTCCAGATAAGTGGTTATCTTATGGATAATAGCTGTCTGTTATATGCTGAATAACGTGCGGCTATATACGGGTCCGCATAAAGGTTTTGGTAAAGGGAGAAGCAATCGCGATGTCTTTTGAGCAGAATGTATCGCTGTCAACTGCCGCGACTGGGCAGGATGGCCGCGAAGAGGTCGGGCAGCATGCGGCTGATTACGCGATAGTGCTGCGTGATCTCAATCGTGTTTTTGGACAAAAAGCAGCAGTTAACCATCTTAATCTCGCGGTGCGGCGCGGCGAGTTCTTTGGCTTTCTGGGGCCGAATGGCGCCGGAAAATCGACGACCATTAAGATGATGGTTGGGCAGTTGCGCCCCAGTTCTGGCCAGGTTTGGGTTGGCGGTGTCGATGTCTGGAAAGATCCGATCAAGGTACGCTCGATCATTGGCGTATTGCCTGAGCACCTCAATCTGTATGAACGGCTCTCGGGCCGCGAGTTCATTCACTTTGCCGGGCGTATGTATGGTGTGCCGGGCACGGACGTGGACAAGCGGACTGAGGAACTGCTACAGGTTCTGGACTTGCAGAACGATGCTGATAAATTGATTGTGGACTACTCCGTTGGTATGCGCAAAAAGGTGGCTCTGGCAGCTGCGATTATGCATCGTCCGCAGGTGCTGTTCCTCGACGAGCCGTTTGAAGGCATTGACCCCGTCAGCTCGCGTGTTATTCGCGATATCCTGCATGAGTTGACGCAGCGCGGCACCACCATTTTCTTCTCATCTCATATCATGGAGGTCGTTGAGCGTCTTTGCACGCGCGTTGGCATCATTAACCAGGGCGTGCTGGTCGCGGAGGGCTCATTGCAAGAGTTGCGCGAACGCGCTTCGGGCAGTGGTGAGGCGAAGGATGCAACGCTGGAGGACATCTTCCTCAACGTGATCGGTGTACGTGACGAAAGCCATAATCTCAGTTGGCTGGAGCAGTAAGAGGGCGTATACAATGATTCACACTGAAAAACTCCGCTGGCTGGTCTGGCTGCGCTGGAAACTGTTGTTGCGTGGGTTCAGGCGTAACAACGGGCGGCTCAGTAATATCATCGGCAGCGTTATTCTGCTACTGGTTTCGCTTGTGGTAGGAGGTGGGTTAGGTGTTGCCACATTTTTCGGTTATCATCTGCCCGCGCCATTTAACTCGGAAATTCTGACGCTGGTGCTCTCTGGCATCTACCTGCTCTGGCTGGCGGCACCTCTTATGCAGGCTTCCACCAATGAAGGACTTGACGTGTCGAAGCTGGAGCTGTTCCCATTGACGCGCACCGAGTTGATGATTAGCCTGCTGCTCTCGACGCTGCTCGATACATCGACGTTGTTTATCGTGCTGATGTTTGGGGCCGTTGTTGCCGGTTGGGCTACCTCTCTGCCAATGGCGCTGATGGCGCTGCTGACGATGCTGATCTTCTACGTACAGATTATCGGGATCAGCCAGCTTGTGATCGCGCTGCTCTCACGGGTGCTGCATAGCCGGCGTCTGCGCGACCTGAGCGTCATCCTTGTCGTATTGATCTCCGCTTCGTGCTCACTGTCGCAGTTTGTCATTCGTGGCGCGATCAATGCGGGCTTTGTCGATGCGTTAAGAAATGATGTTTTCGCGCAATACCTCCAGTGGCTGCCACCGGGTATGGCGGCGCGCGCCATTCAGCAGGCTTCGCTGGGGAACTGGGGCATCAGTTTTGCCTGGCTGGGTGCGTTGCTCGTTCTCAGCCTGCTGGCACTCTACCTCTGGCAGGTGGTGATGGTGCGCGCACTGACAGCGGCGGAAAGTGGCAGCACGGTGCGCGTGCGCCAGCGCGTTGAGAGAAGTACCAGAGCAGCCGCCGCGCCGATTGCTGGAGCACCGGGACAGGCGGGGCTGCTGGGCAGGCTACTCGCGTCACAGCCTGTCGCTATTGCGATGAAGGATTTGAAGTACTTCCGGCGCGACCCGCAGCTGAGCGCGCTGCTCCTGCAATCGCTGATCTCGGTCGTTGTTTTTATTATGGCTGTGCTGGTGAATGGGAAGGGGGGACCGAGCCCCTGGATGGTGATGGCGGCGCCTGCCTTTATCACGCTCTCGCTCTATACGCTCTCGTATAATATGCTAGGCATGGAGCGCCAGGCGCTGACGACGCTTTTCCTGCTCCCGGTGGAGCCGAAGCGCATTCTCTGGGGTAAGAACCTGGTGATAGCGGTGATCGGGCTGATCGAGATCACCGCAGTTATCCTGCTGTCCGCCGTGCTCTCGCGGGGCTGGGAGTATGTGTTACCGTCATTCGCTGTGGGCGTGGCCGCGCTAGGGACGATTCTGGCCTTTGGCAACTTCACCTCGGTCTTCCTGCCACAGCGGATGCGCCTGGCTCGCCGTGGCTTTCAGACCACACAGACCTCAGCGGAGGCTGGCTGTTTGCGCT
>JAFMRP010001679.1 GCA_017354095.1 Ktedonobacteraceae bacterium | reverse complement strand
CAGCTCCTCTGTGAACCACAAGGGCGCAAGATGGCCGATGACTCTTCCTGGGACACGGGTCATACACAAGTGCTCACTGTAATACGGCGATTTCGTCAGATCAGAGATCCGTTTGATGGCCTGAAGATAGGTTGGTTCCCACGGCATGACCGAGCCAATCGATACATCAACACCATGGGGAATCACAGGGAAGAGATCGCAGAGCTCCTCTAATGCTGCATACGCACCTGGCGACGCAAGATAATTCTCCGTAATAATTTCGAGAAAATCGATCTCTTCGCGATGATCGAGGATCGCTTGTTTCAGTTCAGTTCGATAGCCCAAGCCCACACCCAAAGCGGGCAGGGCAGTGACGAGATTCGTTACGGATGACATAGATGGCTCTCCTGTGTTGATGGCCTACCCGCAAGCGCCTGATTGACGAGAGACGATGGTACTGCCTCCTTCCTCGGCAGGAAGCGACGGAGCAGACACTGTTGACATCGCTGACAGCCAGGATCAACAACGGCGCTGCGGGTTGTTTGACGCACGTGCTTCAAAACAAAACGCGAAGCATGAACTGTATTATGCGTATCCATGTCGTACCTCTATGATGTGCTCGTCTTGCAAGAGCGCAAGAAGCGCAACCAACTCATCGGCCAGATCGGCTTCCCCAAGTTGGTGTTCGACCTTGCTGATCAGCGCTTCCATCGTGGAGCCGTGCTGACAGAGGTCGAGCACCAAATCCATGTCAGGCGTCAGCGTGTAGACGTTTAACGTCAGGGAATGCGGCTCGCGTTGAAACAGCAGCAGATGTTGACCATGCTGTTGGGTGCATGCTTCAACGGCCTGGTGTTTACACAGCGCCTCAATGAGCGGCACCATCGGGTAGGTGAACCTCTCACGGTAGACGCCTGGACGCATCACGAGCAGCGATTCGCCACGCAACGGCGCTCCTTGTGGCAAGCCAGGTGTATTGATAGCCGTCAACGCATCCTCAGGAGTCGGCTGAAACAGATACAGATAGTGCAACCGCTCATACCGTGCGACTTCGCTGGCATAGGGAGGTGCCTGGTCGTCAAAAGCAAGCGCCTGTTCCAGAAACAGGCCAAAATCAATGATGCGAGTAAAACTATCTTCACGCGGTTTTGCTGGGAAATCATGATAAAATCGATGAAAGAGACGCTCTACCAGCGACCGGGGAAGCGCGAAGGTTGCTGGGTACGCGGAACGAAGTTTCTGAAGATGCTTCATTTTCAACGAAGCCGCAAAGTATTCCAGCAATTTCTGATCCAGCGCTCGCAGCGCTTGCTTTTCTGCCTCCGTCAACTGATATGCTTCAAACGATACGTCCGGTGCGAGCACAAAGAGCTTGCGTAAGCAGTCGTCGGTGTAGAGGCGCGCGAGATACGCTTGCATGTCGGTGAGACTCATAAGCTGTCTCCTGTGCTGAATATCGGTGTACAGACGAGCAAAGAAGCGAGGCCAATCGTCTTCTGCAACTGCCACCAGTGCCTGTCCCCGCCCCATATCGTAGAAGCCTTGCCGACCAATGTCCTGGCTGGCCTGTGGATCATGAATGATCGCGCGCGACACCGCAGCCAGCTCCTCGTGATGGTGA
>JAFMRP010000460.1 GCA_017354095.1 Ktedonobacteraceae bacterium | reverse complement strand
TAACCTGCGCAGTACAAGCTATGCTGCTTATGAGCAGTTGATCAGGAATCACATTACTCCTGCTATTGGGCATATTCAGCTTCAAAAGCTTACCTCACAGCATGTGCAGACGTTGTATAGCCAGCGATTGAAAGACGGATATGCACCTGAAACCGTTCGAGCCATTCACCGCATGTTACATAGAGCTTTTTCGGATGCTGTAGAATGGAAACTGATAGGCTATAACGTTTGTGCGAAAGGGAAAGTTAAACAGCCTCGTCGAGTCAAACATGAGATACAACCGCTCACGAAAGAGCAAGCGCAGGCACTGCTAGCAGCTGCAAAAGGGCACTGGTTTCTGGAAGCTCTTCTAACGCTTGCCATAGCAACGGGAATGCGACGCGGTGAGTTGTTGGCGCTCAGGTGGAGCGATGTAGACTTTGCGGGGCAATGCCTCTATGTCAGGCGTACCGTAACGCGAATTGGTAGCAAGGGGTTGGTTAAAGGGCTGGTCGAATCTGAGCCAAAGACCGAGAGCAGCAAGCGTAGAATACTCCTCCCCAGATTTGTACTGGAAGCCCTACACTTACATCGCGAGCGCCAGGCCCAGATGAGATCTCTTACGGAAGACTGGCAAGATCACGATCTGGTGTTTAGTGGCAAACAAGGACGCTATATTGAAGTGACCGATCTCCGCTTTCACTTCAAAAAACTGCTACGCAAGGCTGGACTCCCAGACATACGCATTCATGATCTGAGGCACAGCGCCGCTACCATCTTACTAGAGATGAAGGTACAGCCGAAATTGGTGCAGGAACTTCTTGGCCATAGCAATATCGGCATTACGATGGATTTGTATTCCCATGTGTTACCATCTATGCAGCGCAAAATGATGGAGGATTTAGACGACTTTTTTAGAGACTCTTAATCCCATTGCTACAGCTACTTTGATGGTCGTATCTGTCAGAGTAGCTGTCAAATCCCTTTTGTGGTAAGGTGACCTAAGTACTCAACACACGTGGGAAGCGGGGTGAGAGAAGCAAAAAGGGTTGAGACTCCTGTATTCGCGTAGTATGATATACGATGAAGGGAGTGTATTATGCTAAGAGAAATGCTGGTGGAGAGTCGTAGCTATGATCAAATGCTACGCGGGTCGTGGCAAGCGTATAAACTGGATGAGCATACGCAGCTGGGCGATGAGCAGCCGCTAGAGATGGCTGGGGATATGATCCGTATCTGGTTGCCAGCGGGTACCCTTATGCGCTGGGCAACCGGAACGCGCCCATTGCGCTATAATTGCATGCAGTTTTTCTGGCCACAGCGCTGGTATATGCTGAGCGCTTTCTATAACAATGAGACGTTACGATATACCTATGCCTCGATTATTCAACCCGCGACGATTGAGTTTGATCGCTTGCGCTTCGTAGACCTGGACCTGAATGTACTGGTTCAGCCAGATCTTTCCTATGAGATCCTGACCCAGGCCGAGTTTGAACAGGCCGCCAATATGCTGTCCTACAGCGAAGAGACGCGCATCAGCGCACTGATGGCACTTCGCACGATCACGAGTTCCATACAACTGAGCGTTGGCCTGTTTGCCAATGTTCCTCACCAACTCAAGCACACTGATTTTCACCTGGCCTCCTGTCAGGAGCGATCATAAATGTATCTTGTTAAGGAGCGACCTGTATGCCCAGACGCATCGACCATGTAGCGATTATTGTACGTAATATTGAGCAGGCTCTGCAATTTTACCGCGATACACTGGGCATCACACCGAAGGTGATCAAGGAGGTGCCAGGAGAACAGGTACGCATTGCTTTTTTGCCTCTTGGCGGTCCCGAGGGTAGCAAAATTGAACTGGTCGAGCCGCTCAATCCTGATTCTAGCCTGGCACGGTTTCTGGAGAAGCGCGGTGAGGGTTTGCACCATATCTGCCTGGAAGTTGATGACGTCGATGCCGCTCTGGATGAGATGCGCGCGCAGGACGTACCTGTGCTGGACGAACAACCACGCCCATCAGCCGATGGCCGCGCCTTTTTCATTCACCCTAAAGGGGCGCACGGTGTACTGCTAGAACTGGTAGAAGTGGAAAAGGAGCAGGAAGGAGTCTAATTACCTGAGGTATCACTTTGGGTTTAGTTGCCGCGTGTATAGATTGCAAGGAACATGCTTCGTTTGTCAACGCATTTCTTGTAGAAAGGAGTCACTTTGAAAACCTCCTGTACACACCTGGACCAGGCCCGTGATATCGCGCCTAGCACCAATGGCTGTGAAGAGTGCCTGAAAATGGGTGATACCTGGGTTCACTTGCGTGAATGTCTGATCTGTGGTCACGTTGGCTGCTGCGATTCTTCAAAGAATAAGCACGCCACTGCGCATTTTCATGCGACTCAGCATCCCATTATGCGTTCCATCGAGCCCGGTGAAAGCTGGCGCTGGTGTTACGTCGATCAGGATTTTGTATAGTCCACCCCAAAAAAGCTTCTTAATGTGTCCATGTGACGTAAGAAAATGGCGCCTTCAGAGGACTTGCTCTGGAGGCGCCATTTTTGCCCTATTCACGCTTACTTACAGTGGGATATTGCCATGCTTTTTAGGTGGGTTATTATCGCGCTTGTTTTTTAACATTTCCAGAGCTGTAATGAGCTTGTAGCGCGTGTGGCGCGGCTCAATAATCTCATCGATGTAGCCGCGACTGGCGGCAATGTAGGGATTACCAAACTTCTCCATGTACTCGGCGGCCAGTTCTTTGCTGCGCTGTTCGGGATTAGCCGCTTTCTCGATCTCGTCTTTAAAGAGGATTTTGACTGCGGCATCGCCACCCATCACGGCGATTTCCGCGCTGGGCCAGGCATAGTTGATATCACCCCGGATATGCTTGCTGCTCATCACATCGTAGGCACCACCGTATGCTTTGCGGGTAATGACGGTAATTTTAGGCACCGTAGCCTCACAGTAAGCATAGAGCAGTTTGGCGCCATGACGGATAATGCCGTTATGTTCCTGCCCAACGCCGGGTAGAAAGCCCGGCACATCCACAAAGGTGAGAATGGGAATGTTGAAGCAGTCGCAGAAACGGACAAAGCGCGCAGCCTTATCGGAAGCGTTGATGTCGAGCACCCCCGCCAGCGCACGCGGCTGCTGCGCCACAATGCCTACTGGGCGCCCGTTGAGGCGTGCAAAGCCAATGACGATGTTTTGAGCAAAGGTCTCCTGCACCTCAAAGAAGTCACCATCATCCACGATATGATGGATGACTTCTTTCATATCATAGGCCTTATTGGGGTTCTCCGGGACAATGCTGTCCAGGACCTCCTCGGCTCGACGCGGTGAGTCGCCGGGTGTCGTGCGCGGTGGGTCTTCCAGGTTATTGGCGGGAAGATAGCTGAGAAGTTGACGGATCATGCGGATGCAATCAGGCTCGCTGGGACAGGAAAAGTGTGCCACACCGCTGGTGGTGTTATGCACACGCGCACCGCCCAACTGCTCAAAGGTGACATCCTCGTGTGTAACTGACTTCACAACATCGGGACCAGTAACAAACATATAACTGGTCTCTTCGACCATAAAGATAAAATCGGTAAGGGCTGGAGAATAGACCGCGCCGCCCGCGGCTGGCCCCATCACAGCCGAAATCTGAGGGACGACACCCGAAGCCAGCGTGTTGCGCAGAAAGATATCGGCATATGCGCCCAGGCTTACGACACCTTCCTGGATACGCGCGCCGCCCCCATCGTTTAAACCGATTACTGGCGCACCATTCTTCATGGCCATGTCCATAATCTTGCAAATTTTCTCGGCGTTGGCCTCTGACATCGAACCGCCGAAAACCGTGAAGTCCTGCGAAAAGACGTAGACGAGCCGCCCATCAATGTGCCCGTAACCCGTCACGACGCCATCACCAGGAATTCGCTGCTCGGCCAGCCCAAAATCAGAGGAGCGATGAGTAACAAACATGTCCAGTTCATTGAAGGTGTCGGGATCAAGGAGCAGATCAATGCGCTCGCGAGCGGTGAGCTTTCCTTTCTTATGCTGCGTCTCAATACGCCTGAGGCCACCTCCAAGGAGCGCTCCCGCTTTCATATCATGGAGCTCTGCCAGCTTTTCCTGGCTGCTTTTATTATGCGTGCCGGTTGTATTTTCTTGTGAGCTACGTTCACTCGTGGTCATCTTTTATTATCTCCATTGATGGGGGGTTGGCTGCAATATGCATATGTGGCAGTATATCACACACCCCCTCCAGGACCACCAGCAGGATAGCATGCGCCATCTGCTCTGAAGACATTGTCGTCTCTTCCTGGCTCCACTGGAGCGCCGTTCCGAAGATCGCCCAGCTGACAACGCGGGCCATCGTCTCCAGCGGCGCCGCCTCTCGAGTCACTGCGCGCTTCAACTGCTTGAGCCATGTCAAAAGCAGGCCAGTCAACTCCTCATGAATTGCCTGCTCAACCAGCAGGGCGACATCGTGAGGCAGACGCCGATGGCGATACTTTCTCTCAAAGTAGTCCAACATGCTTTGAATGAGTAGATGCAGTGTTCTCCTATCCCACCTGGACATAGGAGGGAGTGTGTCTGTCAGTAGGCGATGGAAGTCCTCGCGGATGATTGTATCCGCCAGCATATATTTATCTGTAAAGTGAAGGTAAAAGGTCCCTCGATTGACGTTGGCTCGATCTGTAATATCCTGGATGCTCGTCGATGCAAAGCCCTTTTCGCGCGCGACTTCCAGAAATGCCTGCTGTAACATCTGCCGCGTACGCTGGGTACGCCGGTCCCCCCGCCTCTTCGAGGCCGCCATAGCGCATACTCCTGTCTCTCCTCGATCTCTCTCAAGATCTCGCCGACCATTACTTAACAATTACCCTTTTGTGTTCAATTTTCAACAAAAATACAAGATTGATTATTGATTGCTGGATGATCGAACCCTAGTATTATAGACGACGGTTGCGCGGGCAAGCAACTGGCAGACGATTTGCAGCACCTGAAAGGAGAGATTTATGCAGCCATCAGTGGCTACTTCCACAGAACTCACACAACACTATACAACAGCTATCGACGCGCTCTATAAGATCGCCAGCACGCATTTTTTTGCCGG
>JAFMRP010001678.1 GCA_017354095.1 Ktedonobacteraceae bacterium | reverse complement strand
GGCGAATAAACAAGAGTTAGAGGCGCTCTTGGATCGACTGCAGCCAGGATGGCGTGCGGAAGTGGTTGCCCAGAGCTTTTTGCCTCATATCCAAGCGGTCAGTGACATTGTCCAGGCGAAACGAGGGGGGATCACTGGTCGCCCTGGCCCTTCCGTTCCAGGCGTTGGTGGCCTGTACGTCGCTGGCGACTGGGTCGGCAACGAAGATCAGCAGTCAGGAGCAGCTTTTGCCAGTGCGACCCGCGCTGTCCATCTCATTGCAGAAGCGATGGATGCTTCGTTGCCTCCACGTGATGGAGACAAGTGATGCCGATGAAACCAGAAGATATCGTTCAAACCTATCGGCCCTTGCTTTTCTCCATTGCCTACCATATGCTCGGAAGTGTGATGGACGCAGAAGATTGTGTGCAGGAAACGTTCCTCCGTTGGTATGCAGCCAGTCGTGACCAGGAAGCAGAGGTCATACAGAATCCAAAGGGCTATCTCTGCACGGTCATCACACGCGTCTGCATCGATGAGTTGCGACAGGCTCGCCGCCAGCGCGAAAGCTATGTCGGAGTCTGGCTCCCTGAACCCATCGTGACAGAAGAGATGAGTACCAGAATGGAGCAAAAAGAAATCCTTTCCATTACCTTGCTGCATGTGCTCGAAACGCTCTCCCCGCTCCAACGCGCGGTATTCTTGCTACGCCAGGTCTTTGATTATGATTACGCCGAGATCGCCCACATGGTGCAGAAGAGTGCCGTCCACTGCCGTCAGTGCATGTGGCAGGCACGACACGCCCTCGATGCTAATCGTCAGCAGGACGATCCGAAAGTCAAGCAGCACTCCCTCATCGTCCATCAGTTTCTTGATGCCTATGAGCGCGGCGATATGGAGGGGCTTCTCTCATTATTTACTCACGATGTAGCGCTCTCTACTGACGGCGGTGGCAACGTCAAAGCCGCGCGCAAGCCAATCTATGGAGCGTTCAAGGCCGCGCGTTTCCTCCTTGCAGTCAAGCGCAACATATCGGAACTGATCATCTCTCGTCGTCTTGCTTGCATCAACGGTCAGCCAGGGATCATCAGCTATCAGCAAGAAGCCCCTTTCTCCATCATGGCCTTTGACATAGCAGCACAAAAAATCCGTGAGGTCAACGTGATGGTGAATCCGGAGAAATTACGGCATATCCTCCCTCCTGGTCCAGGCACACGGACGTAGGCGCGTGCGAGGGTTCGATGAATACCGACGAACCCCCGTTCTGCTTGTGACTCGTGTCAATCCAACCTTGAAATGGCTCTCCAGGGCGGCATGAACTCGATCCATCAGATTCGCGGGAGAGCCTTTAAATCGGTTGATGTTATCACCATGATCCTGGTGAGTCACAGCTCGCCCACCAGGATCATGGTGTGTGTGATTTTCAACAGAATACTACTGTCTGGATTGACACGAAGGAGCACCTCTGGTTGAGAGAATGGCATCGTTCGTGATCTTTCCTCTTGTGTTTTCTTGCCGACAGATATGCCGAAAGACGGATCATGGAATACATGAGATCTCGTCCCTGACCATGTGCTCATCATCGGGGGAGCTTTTCGCGAGCGCTTTTGGCACGACGGCTGGAGG
>JAFMRP010000459.1 GCA_017354095.1 Ktedonobacteraceae bacterium | reverse complement strand
CTCCTGCACCTCCCACTCCCACGCTTCTAGCGCTGCACGACGGGGTTGCGCAGGATGCCGATGCCCTCGACCTCGGTTTCCATGACATCGCCGGCTTTGAGGAATTCGGGGGGAGTGCGCGAAAAGCCTACGCCGCTCGGCGTGCCGGTCGCCAGGATATCGCCGGGTTCCAGCGTCATACCTTGCGAGAGCACTGAGATCAGGCGCGCGATCGAAAAGACCATCTGGCTGGTATTGGCCTGCTGCTTGACCACACCATTGACGCGCAATGCAATATCCAGGTGCTGTGGATCGGGCAATTCATCGGCGGTCACGATCCATGGTCCCATCGGGCAGGAACCATCGAGGCTTTTGCCTTTGAAAAATTGCTTATGCCGGGCCTGCAGGTCGCGCGCGGTCACATCGTTGAGCACGGTGTAGCCGAAGACGCACTGCAGCGCTTCCTCTTCGCTCACGTTTTTGCACGTTTTACCGATAATTGCCGCCAGTTCTGCTTCCCAGTCTATCTCGCTCGATACTGCCGGATCGATCCCGATTGTGCCATAAGGGCCGTTGACGGAGGTGGGAGCTTTGGTAAAAAATACTGGTTCCGACGGAGGTTCGGCGCTGCGTCCACGAACTTCCGCTGTTTCTCGAACGTGCTCGCTATAGTTCAGACCCACGCACAACACGTTCTTGCGCGGGCGTGGCAAGGGAGCAGCCAGCTCCACCGCTTCCAGCTTGTGGGCGATGCCGGTGTCGCTAAATGCCTTTACCTCGCTTAAACGCCGCTCACCGGCACGGGTCAGCAGCGCCTGTAATCCCGGGAGGTAGCGTTCGTAGTTTTCGATGAGCTCCTGCATCTGGTCAGGCACACGTACGTTGAGCACCTGTCCCGCCAGGTCGACGTCCAGCACTTCACCGCCGCGCACCAGGCCCAGGTGTGGCGTTGGCAGTTCTGGGGTCGCAAAGCTGACAAATCTCATGTTCTCCTGCCTTTCAAAACGTTAGGAATGTGTTTGCTTCCCGCACTCTTATGACCTGCCAAACTTCGTTTGGCAATACACCGCCTGCGGCGGCGAGAGAGGAGAGAAGGAGCGGGGACACCCCGCGCCCCGGCAGGAGGGCCCCTCTTGTTCCGCTCGGCAACGGCGCTAGCGCGCCTACCGCTGCGCGGTCAGCCGAGCGGAGAGGCAGCCGCCCTCCTGCGCCTCCCGCTATTATAACCCTTTGCATAAGCGCTGACAGGGTAGTAGAGGTTTCCATCATTATAGACCATGGGAGATAGCAACATAACAAGCAGCGAACAATTTGCGCATTTTTGCCGTGATTTATAAGACCAGGGCGGAGCGCATCACGTCGAGAGGAGCGGGCCGGCCTGTCCAGTAGGTAAAGGAGAGGGCGCCCTGGTGCAGGAGCATTGAGAGGCCATTCGCGCCCTGCAGTCCGATGGCCAGCGCCTGGCAGAGCAGACGCGTCTGCGAAGGGTTGTATATCATATCGTATACAAAGGTATCGGGATCAAAGCGCTCCAGCAGCTCTGTGGGCAGAGGGCTGGCATCTTCATGCATTCCCAGCGAGGTGGCATTGATAATAATCGAGCGGGGATGGGGGATCAGGAATGAGGGATCGCTCAGGCTAAAAACTGGTTGTTCGGAAAATTGTTGCACCTCGGTGGCGAGCAGTTGTGCACGCTCAAGGTGCCGGTTGATAATAATCATTTGTTCCACGCCCGCGCTTGCCAGGCCGAATGCCGCGGCTCGCGCTGCCCCGCCCGCACCCAGCAGCACGGCGGTATAGCCTTCGAGCGAGACGCTGTCATCAGGCAGCAGCTCGCCCAGTCCCTGTTCGTGCAGCGCGCGCAGCAGCCCCAGTGCGTCGGTATTATAGCCGTGCAGGTAATCATCCCGGTGGACAATGGTATTGACCGCGCCAATCCGTTCAGCCAGCGGATCGAGCTTATCCAGGAAGGGGAGCACCGCCTCCTTATGCGGAATGGTGACGTTCGCGCCCAGGCAATGCTCCTCACAGAGCGAACGGACACGCTCCAACAGTTGATCTGCCGGCGTGTGCCACAATTCGTAGCGCGCGGGAATGCCCAGCTGATCCAGCGCGGCCTGCTGGAAACGCGGCGAGAATGAATGAGCAACGGGATCGCCGATCAGCCCGACACGTAAACTTACACGATTACCAATCCTGGCAGGGACACGCGTTTGACTTCTCGTATTCATAACTAACCTGCTGTTTTCTCCCACTTGATAGCCGACAAACGACTCACCGGCATCGCGATCATTATATGAATACCACATACGCTTCTTTCGCGCCAGAGGCTGCGGATATACTCAAGAATATGGTACCGCTCAGTGCAAGTGGGGAAAATACTCCGCTCAGGATTAATTATGCGAGCGCGCAAAGCTCAAAGGCGTGCTTGAGCGCCGCTATGGGATCACCTTCAGGCACGAATTCATGGCTGATATAGCCCTGATAGCCAGTCGCAAGGATAGCGCGCATAATAGCGGGATAATAAAGCTCCTGTTCTTCGTTCAGATCGTGCCGGCCAGGATTGCCCGCCGTATGATAATGCGCGAAGTAGGGATGGTAGTCGCGGATAGTGCGAATGACATCGCCTTCCATGATCTGCATATGATAAATATCGTAGAGCAGCTGCACATTGGGAGAGTCGACCAGGCGGCAGAGCTCAACGCCCCAGGCGGTGTGGTCACCCTGGTAATCCTTGTGATCTACTTTGCTATTCAACATTTCGAGAACCAGGGTCACTCCAGCGTCCTCCGCAACCTTTGATACGCGGCGCAGCCCCTCAGCCGCGATCTCAATCCCTGTCTGATCATCCAGCCCGGCACGACTGCCACTAAAACAGATCAGATGGGGGCTGCCCCATTGCTGAGCCAGCGCAATGTTCGCGCGCAGCTCCTGTTCGATGCGTTGATGATGTTCACGCCGATTAAGGCCTTCCTCAATTGAGCGGTGGCCGTCGATGGCGGCAATCTTGAGGCCATGAGCTTGAATGAGCTGCCAGTACTCGCGCGGCGCCAGGTCGACCGCTTCATAGCCGAGATCTGCCGCGGCACGCAGCAATTTTTCGGGCTGAACCTGCTGGTTGGCAAAACACCACCATGCAAACGACTGATGTATACGGATCACAGTCAGTATGTCTCCTTTTCTTTACTCATCTCAGTGTATCATCTGGTTGTGGTACTATAACAGACGAGAACGGTTAAGAACGGAGAAACAATATGGCAGTCGATGCTCGATTGGCTTCAACGGTGATGCTGGTGCGCGATAGAGAGGCGGGGATCGAGGTGTTTATGGTGCGGCGCTCGGTAAAAAGCGAGTTTATGCCGGATGTCTACGTCTTTCCCGGTGGTTCCGTCAGCGCGGACGATCGGCAGGCCGAGCAGACGCCCGGCCTGTGCATGGCCGTTCCACCAGAGATGGACAGCGATCCACACGAGCGTACCGTGCTGGGCAGCGGCGTTCGGGCCGCCGCTATTCGCGAGCTATTTGAAGAGGCCAATGTGCTGCTGGCCTATCAGCAGCGACAGCTTCTGGCCATCAACGAAGAGACGGCGACGCGCTTCGCGGCCTATCGAGCGGCGTTTAACGAGCGCCAGGGCTCGCTGGTTGCCATGGCGCGGGCCGAACAGCTCACCCTGGCAAGCGATCACCTCATCTACTTCTCCCACTGGATCACGCCTGAGGGTATGCCCAGGCGCTATGATACGCATTTCTTTCTGGCCACGGCACCGCTACAACAGGAAGCGATCTATGATCAGCTAGAAACCAGCGATGGCCTCTGGATTCATCCCGCAACGGCCCTTGACCGTTATGTCCAGGGCACCTTTCCCATTGCCTTTCCGACGTATCACCAGCTGCGCAATCTCACGGCCCACGACACGGTTTCATCGCTCATAGCAGCGAGCACAGCGAAGCCGGTAGAGACACATCAGCCGCTGTTGAAGCTTATCGACGGCACGCCCCATGTCTACCTGCCTGAAGATCCAGGCCACGCCTGGAGTATCCATAGCCCATAGTTCACAAGGAGCTTGTGTATGTCAGGTCCATACGAGGTTATTCTTGCCCCTAACGCCTCCATGATGACGGGTCCCGGCACCAATACGATCGTGCTGGGTGGTGATTCGACGGGAGCCATAGTGATTGATCCAGGTGACGCAGATGCCAGGCACCTGGATTCCATCGTAGAGGCCGGAGTTGCGCGCGGCGGTATCCAGCGCATCCTGATTACACACGGACATCCCGACCATATCGGCGGCGCAGCCGAACTGCGCGAACGCCTGGGCGTCTCCATCTACGCCTTCAGCCGGGCCGGCACGCCGATGGCCGACGTGGAGATTACCGATGGCGCGACCTTCCCCTGCGGCGATGATGTGCTGCACGCCATTCATACGCCCGGCCATCGCTTCGATCATCATTGCTACCAGCTTGAACACCAGCGCATCCTGTTCGCCGGAGACCTGGTTGCGGGATCTGGCACGGTCGTCATCTCGCCACCCGAGGGCAACCTGCTAGACTACATGAAATCCCTGCAGCACCTGTTAACCCTGGAGATTGCATTAATGGTGCCCGCGCATGGCCCGGTCATCGCTGATGCACGCGCCAGGCTGGAGGAGTATATCAGGCATCGCCTGCAGCGTGAAGAGCAGATCATCAACGCGCTGGCCCAGGCGCCAGCAGGCACGTCTATCGCATCCCTGGTCCCACAGATCTACACCGATGTCGATCCGCAATTGCATGGCATAGCCGCGCATTCGGTTGAAGCGCACCTGCTGAAACTGGAGCAAGAGGGCCGCGCCAGACGTGAAGGGGAGGGGTGGGCACTCACTATAAAACCCGGAACGCCTGACGCACTTCGCGGTCGCTCACAAGATAGCCGAGAATGACGATCATCACCACAATACTGAGAATATTCAGCCACCAGATCGCATTCCCTGAGAACAGATTCACGATACCGTTGATCAACTGGAGCGTCACCACAACGATAGTGACCCAATACGCCCAGCTTTTCAACATCAATACACCCCATATCAGTAACAATTCGGCCAGAAAAAATACACCTCCAAA
>JAFMRP010001677.1 GCA_017354095.1 Ktedonobacteraceae bacterium | reverse complement strand
CCTTCACAGAGAACTGGCCCCCCGCAAGGGGTGGCCTTACAGGTTGGGGAAGAGGGTTGATGAGGGTGAGATTTGTTTTTTTGGAAAACGATGTAAAAAATCTGACGCATCTGACGCAGTGGCTCCAGAAGCGGGCTGAGACCCATCACTATCTGACGCACATCTGACGCGGACGTGACGCAGTGGCTCTGGAGGCGGGCTGAGAGCGATGATATCTGACGCAGTGGCTCCTCAGGCCGATCCAGGTGTGTTGTAGAGGTCTGGGAGGGGGAATTAGAAGCTTCCGACGAAATTGGGTGATTTTTCAAGCTTTGTGATTATATTTATAAATATACATATTGCTATATTATAGGGAAGTGGGAGATGTTTGAGGAAGAGAAACTGGTCACTCGTAAGGGACAGGGTGCAGGTTGGGTAAGAGGCGAGGTAGGTGAGAGTGAGCATGGTTAGCAGATTGACAATGGAGGTGACTGAAAGGTGAACGCGAAGCTTTACCCGCGTCTGCTGGAGTGGTGGAAGGACGATCCTTCTGACCCTGACCGACCGGAACTTGATAATCCAGATGTGCAGCGATTGATCGCCGAAATTGCTCCGGGTGCGCAGGCAACTGATCTAGGGGGAGTCATGAGCCTCAATGTGAGGTTGGAGCCTGCAGGAGTCGTGCTGCGCGTTCACCAGCCATTTGTGTCACGCCAGCGGATTCTTGCCGTTCAGCAGGTGCGGCACCATCTTGATCAAATGGGACTGGTCGTTCCTATTGCACTGACCTGGCGCAACTCGACGGTAGTGCGGTGCGGGAGTAGATGGGCCGAGATGGAAAGGTATATCCCGCACAGGCGTGCTGAGCCAGAGCACGACTCTTACTGCTGGCTGTTTGGTACGTTGGGAACGCTGCATCGTGTGCTGGCGACACTTGGCATAACTGTTCCTCGACCTCTCGTTGCCACATATGCGCCGCCAGGTTCTCTCCATCGATGGTTACCTATCGCGGAGGCAGCCATTCGAGGGAGTAGCGAGGCATCGGACATCACACGGCTCCTGCGCAGCCTGCTCAGACGTCTGGACGCTCAGTGGTTGCCAGCATCCCGCCTCCCACAGCAGTTCGTCCACGGTGATGTGCGCCTGAGCAATGTGTGCAAGACACTAGAAGGCAAGGTTGTCTACCTGGACTTCGGTTTTCTGGCTCACAGGCCCCGGATTCACGATCTTGCCTATTCCCTAGCATTTATGGTGCTGGCACTCGGTGGGCACCAGGCGCCGGAGAGCTTCGCGTGGCAAAGCGTCCCACGACTTATCGAGGCATACGAGGCCAGCGCAAACGCTCACCTCACGGCTGAGGAGAGAAGGGCTCTCGCTCCCTATACTGCTGCTGTGCCGCTCTATGCCGCAGCACTTGACGGATTCAGTAATGATCCGGCAGGGCAGATTCGGAGCAGGCTACCTTTCCTACGTCTCAGCGAGTGGTTGCTGGTGCATCCCGAAGCGATGATGGGCTAAGCAGGCGTACAGTATATGAAAGAGGCAAGCAGGTGGATCTAGAACGGCTTATGCATCATGGATTTTCTTTGTCCGCACTCGCTGGCAAGTGTGCTGGTATCCGTATCCC
>JAFMRP010001676.1 GCA_017354095.1 Ktedonobacteraceae bacterium | reverse complement strand
CCTCTTTCCCAGAAGACCCACATTAACTTGCGGCCTCCTGGGAAGCTTCCTCTCCTTCCGCCTGTTCTTTGACGCGCAGAGGCCGAAGATTCTCAAAAGAGCGTCCAGGCTGCGGAGCAAACTGGTATTTGCCAATCAGGTTGATATGTTCCCAACCGAGCGGAGCAATATGAGCGACGGTCGCTTCGGTAATCTCTTCCCCCTGTCTGCGTAACGTTGCGAATGCTTCGGTCAGGTAGATCGTATTCCAGGCAGTGATGGCTGCCATGAGCAAATGCAGGCAACTCGCTCGATGCATTTGATCTTCCAGCGCTCGATCACGCAACTCTCCCATGCGGCCAAAGAAGATCTGGCGGGCCAACGCATGGAGCGCCTCCTCTTTATTGAGTCCAACCAGGATACGGCGGCGAAGTGATTCGTCGCGAAAATACTCTAACAAGAATGCGGTTCGCTCCAGTTTCCCCAACTCCGTCAGTGCCCTGGCAACCTGATTTTGCCGTGGGTAAGCCGCTAACTTCCGCATCAGCAATGAGGCAGAGACCGTCCCGTGACGAATGGACGAAGCGACACGCCGCATTTCGTCCCATTGCTCCACGATGAGTTTCATATTGATGTGTTCAAACAGGAGCGTGTTCAGTGGATCAGCGATGTCTACCGAAACCGCCACATAGAGCTTCTTGGAGAGTGCATCTTTGATGCGTGGAGCGAAGCGAATGCCAAGCAGCGATGTTAAAGCAAACACCTGTTCCGTGCTGCCTGCCGTATCAGTGTAATGTTCACGCAGGTGCAAATCGCTCTCATGATTGCACAGGGCGTCAATGACGTAGAGCGCTTCCTCATTCGTTCCGATCACCTGCGGTTTGCCAAACGGCATCCAAATATCTGCCGCATGCGCATAGATATTGGTCCCTCGCTCAACGCCAAAATGTTTCGCATTGTACTCAGCATTGGCCGCCTTGACCCCAACTGTCATGCGCATGCCGTCCGATGACGAGGTGGTCCCATCGCCCCAATGGCGTGAGAGTGAAGCAGCGAGCACAAAATTGTCCAGACAAGCCAGTGACGCGAGCAAGGTTTCTTCACGAATATGCCAATCGACCGACCAGGAAAGTTGACGGTAGGTGTATGGACAGGATTGCTCCATCTTGGTGAGGCCCAGATTCATGCCCATGCCCATGAGGGCCGCAACCAGCACCAGTTTGTCATTTCCGACAGGAGCATCTCCACTTGTCAGATGGGTGAATGGGCGCAAAAAGCTGGTCCAATTATCCAGTTCCAGGAGTAACTCAGGAAGAGTCACCTGGGGAAGCATGTTGTAGACGTGCAGGCTCAATCGTTCTACTTCCGCTGGGATCTCCTTTTCCAGTGAGGGCAGGGAGAGCTTGCCCTTATCATCCAGACACAAACTTCCTTCCACCTTCCCAATACTTTCCTGGAGTGCCTTTACTTTCTCCGTGATCTCCTGCTGAATTGTTTCCAGGTACGCTTCCGCCGCACTCGTCACCGCCAGCCTGGTCCGATTTTTGTGCTCCAGTTGTTCAAAATGAGGCTGCGATAACAAATAGCCTTCAAAGGGCCGGTAGCGCCGACTGCCACCCACCGCAATA
>JAFMRP010001675.1 GCA_017354095.1 Ktedonobacteraceae bacterium | reverse complement strand
GTGGATGATTGATGATATCGTGTTGAGTGATTCGCCTCTGGACAAGAAAGCCGTTATGGATGTAGTTCCATCATGACGTGCACAGGGTGGAAGCTGCGGGGGCGCGTGGTATAGCCATGGAACCAGCGGCGGATATTGCTTTGGCTGAGCCTCCATACTAGGTTGACAGACGCTTCGGCCTATGACTTGCGAAGCAGAGATATATGCGATGGTCCTACTATGAGCTAGCAGAACGCTAAGCCATCCGTCGCCCGATGACAGAATGTACCCGTAGTAAATATGGTGGTTATCGAGTACGACCCGTTCTGCGGGCAGCCACATAGCATGCGTGGCCTCGGCATAGTAATCGCGCTTTTGCGGGACTGGATATATATAGTGAACGTATGGGAAGAGGGCAATCGTGGCGACTAGTGCAACCACTCCTGTCAGCAGCCAGGAGAGACGGCCTAGCATCCAGTCGAATCTCCATGGGCGCCACAGGACAATGAATGCTATAGCAAGTACAGCTAGAAACATTATTATGTCATGCCCAGAGAAGCCATAAGCTCCGGAGGACGCTCGGTTAAGCAGGCGGTGTTCAGTTGTGCTTGCCAGGCGCAATGGCGTTGGCAGACCTGCAATAGGTATTGCAACCAAGAGGGCAACTGCTGCGACTCCAGCCGCGACGATGCTCAGGCCTTCGGCGAAGCTTCGGTTGTAGGCCCACAGAAGCGCCAGTATGGCAAAAATTATAACAACAGTAAGTATACGATAATCCGCGAAGGCAGCCACCAGCCGGTACCAGTCGGCCCTTGCCAGCCGGAGCCCGTCGGCAAGCGTCAGTGAGGTTGGGCTAATAAATGCCGCAAACACAAACGTCATAATGCTGAGGAGGAAGCGCCGAAATAGCAACAAAGTAAGCGCCAGATAAGGGATAAACACGGGCACCATTGGAATGAGTGTGCCAAGTAGCGTATTAACAAATCCGCCCGATGATGCGATCGTGACTGCTGTTGTCGTGTTGAAGTTCGCGACGATAATCAGGCGGGCTGCGGCGATTAGAATGATCCCGAAAGGTGATAGGATCAGGGCAATTGATTTTCGAGTCGTCATCGGCCCTTCCGATGATCGATTCACAGGGGTAGTTGAAGCCACCTGATCCCCCCATGTCCTGAATGATCATCCGTGCCCGTGGAGCTTAGGCATCCTGCACGGAATACTCATGCCCCGTCTTTAGGACGCGCAAGTTCACCCCAGATATGACAAAATGGATGTTGCGATACGGTAACGGCTGCGTGTCTCCCGGCGGCTGATCGACTTGCGGAACGGAGGCTGCCATTCCTGCTCACGCTGCTCAAGAACCCCAAGCCTTTCGAGCCGATAGGAGCCGATGAAGTTGCGGACTGCAGCGCTCATTGCGTTCCGCCATCCCGCTTGCCTACGCAGCACTGTTGTTGCTGTAGCGGTTCCCCGATCATGCCTGGGTAGCACCTAAATATGTGATCCTCCACCCAGCGGCCTGTCGGGGTCGCGGGCGACCTGGCGGGCCCAGCCGAGGTCGGCCTTGCCCGCCGGGGTGCGGCGCAGCTCAGGCTGGATGACCAGGTCGCGCGGCCGCTTGTAGCCGG
>JAFMRP010001674.1 GCA_017354095.1 Ktedonobacteraceae bacterium | reverse complement strand
CCAGAACAGTGTACCGGGGAAGTGATCGCTTCCCCGGTACTGCTTTTAGATCTGTGGCGCTGGTGGCGTACTCTGGTCACATCAGGGCGTGAAATGTTGAGGACTCTATGATATGATAAGCTGGATAAAAGGGGCAAGGAGGGTGCTATGCCTGGGAGCGAGAAGGAGCCGCGCCGGGCGGTAATTATAACCGCGCTCGCACTGGAATTCAATGCTGTGCGTGCGTATTTAAGGGATGTGCGCGAAGAAAAGCATAATAAAGGAACTCTCTATGAAGTAGGACGCTTTGAGGAGGCCTGGGAAGTAGCGCTAGTTCAGACCGGTATGGGTAATATGAACGCTGCGATGCATACTGAACGAGCTATTAATCAATTCAAACCAGAAGTAATGATGTTTGTGGGTATAGCCGGGGGGATAAAGGATGTAGCTCTAGGAGATGTGGTAGCAGCTACGAAGGTCTATCATTATGAACCGGGCAGGGCT
The DNA here is from genome assembly GCA_017354095.1 of Ktedonobacteraceae bacterium. GTDB lineage: Bacteria > Chloroflexota > Ktedonobacteria > Ktedonobacterales > Ktedonobacteraceae > Bu33. The sequence continues at coordinate 1,125 of JAFMRP010001674.1, read as the reverse complement.
GGAACGAGTTTCAACCCGAGGCCGGAGGCCTGGCAACCAACACATACTATGGAGCAGCGAGCGTTTGCTGTAGCCCGAAATGATGATTGGAAGCGGCGCATGATTGGCGGAGATCGATTGCCAGATGGCCGTAGCCCGGGCGACTGCGAAGCATTCACTGGTCCCATCGCCGCTGGTGAGCAAGTCATCGCCTCAATAAAGGCCGATGTTGCAAGGCTTATCAAAGCAACCTTTGGTGATACGTTAGCTGTCGAGATGGAGGGGGCGGGCTTTCTGCAGGCTATACATGCTAATTTGGGGACTGAGGCACTTGTTATTCGCGGTATCTCCGACCTGGTTGAGAATAAGGGTGAGACGGACAAGCGCGGTTGGCAGAGAGTGGCGGCCCGGCATGCCAGCGCCTTCGCCTTTGAAGTGCTGGCGAAGTTGGCAGGCGATGGAGAGCAGCAAGGTGCGACTGTGCCAGGAGTCAGCGCGCAAGGTGGGGTGTCTGGGCCATCGTCTGTGTCTGTCGCGGGTTCTGGCGCTTCCTTTAGTGGGCATGAGCCCGATTGGGGTGGGTCTGCTGGTGCGATCAGGATTTATTACTCTTATGCGGATGAGGACAAGGATATACGGCTGCTGAGAGAATTGCAAAAGCAGCTTGCGATGCTCAGGATCAATGGATTGATCGCTGAATGGGACAGGAGCTATATTCTACCTCATATGGATGCTCTGGGGGAACGTTTGCGCTACGTGGACTCTGCCGATATGGTGCTCCTCGCTGTCAGCTCAGATTATATGAATGCAGTCGGTACAGATCCTCTCCTGAAGAAGGAATATGAGCGTTGCCTGTTACAACGTACTGCTGGAAAGGCCGTTATTCCCATAATGGTACGACCGGTGGCTGACTGGCAGAAGGCACAGTTGGGTGGAATACAGGGATTACCTCGGAGAAATCGAGAGAAAGAAGCTATTTCGGATTATCGCGGAGGTGAGCAGGATCGGATATTGATGCAGATTGCTCAGGACATCAGGAACGTCGTAGAAAGTTTGTGTCAAGTGCGCAACGTTGATTCTTGAGAACAACATCTCTGACGGGGTCCAGGGGCAGCGCCCCTGGTGGGGTTTTGGGGTGTCCCCAAC
>JAFMRP010000048.1 GCA_017354095.1 Ktedonobacteraceae bacterium | reverse complement strand
GAGAAGCCAGAGGATCGTGTTGACCCCGATTACGCTCGCTGCGTCGATATCAGTACGCGCGGCGCGCTGCGAGCGATGATCCAGCCTGGTGTTGTCGCCGTACTAACTCCTATTATCGTTGGTGTGCTGCTTGGCCCGCAGGCTGAGGCTGGCCTGCTGATGGTCGGCACGATGGGTGGCATCGTGCTGGCACTCTTCCTGAATAACGGAGGTGGTGCCTGGGATAACGCTAAAAAGTATATCGAGGCTGGCTATCTGCGTGTGAACAGCGAAGGAGAGATGGCGGATCGCCTCGATACCAGCGCGACTGTGCTGGGCAAAAAGAGCGAGCCACACAAAGCTGGAGTGGTGGGTGATACGGTTGGTGATCCATTCAAGGATACCGCTGGTCCCTCGCTGCATGTGCTGATCAAGCTACTGAGCACGATCACGCTGGTGCTGGCTCCGCTCTACGTGTTCCTGCACCCCTAAGAGCCACGCGCAAAAGAGAGCATTCAAAGCCCCCGGCCTGCGTGGAGGTCGGGGGCTATTTTTTTAGGGTGGCAATCTTCACTCAAGAAGACGATCCTCAGGAGCTTTTAGGTGTGCAGTCGGGTTCCTGTGGAAACGATATTGCGCCTGTTATTCATCCTTCATACACATAGGTCAGTACATCATCCTCGACGCGGGTAGGCAAGACCATGAGACGAGCATCCGAACGAGCAGGTCCCTTCACGCGGCGGCCATCGGCACAGGAGAATTCAGCTCCATGCCAGGCACAGACAAACGTGTTGCCCTCACATTGCAGTGGGCCGCCCAAGTGCAGGCAGACGTTGGCAATGGCGCGAGGTCTCCCATCAACTTTGTAGACAAGCACTGAACGACCAAAAAAGGTGATTTCTTTAGCCCCTGCATCAGGGATCTCAGCAACAGGACACAATGGAACTTTCATGTGAATAACCCCTTTCTCTTAATAGATAGTTGCTTTGCGTATAATTGCTCATGCAACTATCTAGAGGATACCCTATAATGGTTGCATTGTCAATGATTGCAAAAACAACTTCTAGAGGGTATACTGTGGATTATGGCAAAGGAACCACTTTCAGAACTCCACCTGGCAGCCTGGCGCGCCTTTCTCAAGGCACATGCAACGGTGGTGGACCGAATTGATCACGATTTAGCGGCAGAGCAACGCTTGTCGCTTTCATCCTATGATGTGCTCATCGAACTGTATGAAGCTCCTGATCGTCGCCTACGTATGCATGAACTGGCACAGCGGGTGGTCTTGAGCCGGAGCGGGTTAACGCGCCTGGTTGATCGGTTAGAGGCGGAGGGATTGTTAACACGAGATCGCTGTGGGACTGATCGGCGTGGAGCGTATGCGGTGATTACAGAGCAAGGAGTTGCCGCTTTGCGCAAGGCGTGGCCTGTTTATGCACGAGGGATTTCCCACTACTTTGCCCGGTGGCTCTCTCAGGAAGAAGCGCAGATTTTCGCAGCAGCATTTGAGCGTCTTTTACAGACTTCTTCTGATGAGTAATCACGCATCGACGGCTGTACAAGTCTCTTTGCACAGCCGTCTTTCTCGCGTTATGCCGCAAGGTCCTTTTGAGAGTGAAGCTTGCGGCCTCGTTTTTTAGGGGGATATGCTATTAATTATAGCATTAGCTCTTCATGCTAAAACCACGCCAGAGCAAGAAGGCCCCAACGCCAAAGCCGATAACGCACCATACCCAGTCAGAAGTTGATGCATTGGCAGGATCAGACAGATTAAGAACCAGGAAAATGATCCCCGCGAGAACACCTATTGTTCCATAAATCAAATTTCCGACACGATTACCAAAAAGACGATTGATCAAAAGAGTTTCTCCTTTCCTCTTACACTATTGTATCTACACGGGCCGGCGCGCATCAGCTTGATGAGCAGTATTTTGAACACTTATCAAGCATGATATCTCCAACATTAACAACAGCTCTGCCTACCTTGCTTAATGTCAGCCATTGTAACATACTTAATTGTCATAATACTATTTCTAAATACACAAGGTAGCCAATAAGTCTGCTAGAGCTTTGACAGATTCTATAGACAAAATCGTTCAATTAGAGGAAAATAGAGGCGCAAGGAGGTGTTTATGTTGCGTGCGGATATCATACAGAAAAAATGTCGCGATCTCTGGTTCTGTCCACTAACAATCGTTCTCTGCATACTGCTGGCAGGCTGCACCGTTGATATCGCGGCGGGCTCGTATGGGTCCACTAATGGCACAACAACCTGCCTGGCCGACTGCACAGTTGGTTCAGGGGCGCACGGACTCAAGCTCTTTGTAGAGCCAGATGCAGGCGACAAGGTCATTACGAACGCCATTGCCGGCGCGAAACAGTCGGTCTGGGTCAAGATCTATCTGCTGACGAATCGTAACGTTATCGAGGCACTGGAAGAGGCGGCGCACCGCGGTCTGGATGTGCGCGTCATGCTGGAGGTGCATCCTTACGGGGGTGGCAGCATTTCGCCAACAGAGACAATGGATCGCCTGAAAGCGGCCGGAGTGAAGACGCAAGCGGCCAATCCTCGCTTCGCGCTGACCCATGAAAAGAGCATGATCATCGATGCCCGAACGGCGTATATTATGACGGCCAACTTCACGCTCTCAGCCCTGGGCGGCAGCAAGAGCACAACCAATCGCGAATATGGGCTGATCGACACCAATGTGCAGGATGTGCAGAGCGTGATCGACCTCTTTAACGCCGACTGGAATCGCGAGGATGTGCAGGTGAATAATCCCAACATGGTGGTCAGCCCGATCAATGCACGCCATACGTTTGTTGCCCTGATCAGCAGCGCACATAAGACGCTGCAAGTGGAGGCCGAAGAGATGCAGGACGAGCAGATTGAGCAGGAGCTGATCAACGCGGCCCGGCGCGGGGTGCAGGTGAGCGTCATTCTGCCGCCATCGCAGGGCTCGGACGACCATAATAACGAAGGGGTCAATGCCATCAAGCAGGGCGGTGTACAGGTGAGAAGAGATGCGAAGCTCTATATGCACGCCAAAATCATCATAGTCGATGGGCAGAAAGCCTTTGTCGGCTCGGAGAACATTTCAAGCGCTTCGCTCGACAAAAACCGCGAGCTGGGGCTGCTTGTCGCAGACAGGCAGGTTATGAGCACCCTGCAGGGGACGTTCCAACGGGACTGGCGCGATTCCCGAGTGGGGTGAAGACGGCGTGAACTGGCCTCCCACAAGGGGGCTCCTACAGTTCCCGTGGGCAAGAAGGAGGTGAGGATGTTGTCCTTGCAACCAGCTTAAGCAAGGCTTCCAGATCAAAAGGTTTCATCAGAGTGTGGGCGATACCTATACATGCAACGTGCCGAAGCGCATCGACATCTGCACTGATAGCAATGATCGAACTCAAAAGGGCCAGCCCTTGCTGCTGCACCCAGTGCAATAATTGCAATCCATTGAGGCGTGGCATACTTAAATCAAGCACGATAGCATCATACACTTTTCTGTGCTGCATCATTTGCTCTAAGGCATCCTGACCATCAATGGCTGTATCAACTTCGTAGGCTTCATCTTCCAGGTACTCTTGTATGAGCGATCGCAATGTCTGATCATCGTCGACCACAAAAATGCATTTTCTCATTTTAACTTCCTTTTGGATCATCAGCGTGATTGATCCACTTTTGTAGAAGTTTAAAAGAAGCTAACGCACAGCTAGTGCAAACACACGAGACGTATTTGGAAAGGGGCAAAGAGCCCCTCCCAACGCCACGCCGCCCCTTGCCCCTACAGATACGGCTGCTGCCTCACGTTTTTTGCCGAACATCCTGACACACCAGTACTGGCAGTTCATCGCTGGTCTCGTGGACGTGTTGATCTGGGCGTTGGCTCTGTCATACTGATTACCTTTGAGGTACAGAGCGGCTGAGCCAATCCTCGAAACGCGTCGGGGCGATCCGCGCGTTGTCGCCCGGGGTGAGAGATTGATCATTCAACTCTGTGCCGAAGTAGCGTGCATGGACGTCTGCGATCACCTGACGTGTGTCTTTGTTCGCGTGCAAAAATTTGCGCACGAGCTCATCGAGACGTATCTTTTCGGGACCAGCCACTTCAACCATGCCGTTCACAGGCGCCCCGAGTGTGACGTCGGCCAGTGCAGCCACAACGTCATCCGACAAGATGGGCTGTAGAAAGGCAGGCGACAAGCGAACAATTTGTCCCTCGCTGGCCTCCTGGGCGATGCCGCCGACGAACTCGAAGAACTGCGTGGCGCGAAGGATGGTATAGGGAACTTTCGAAGCCTTGATCAGGTTTTCCTGGGCCACCTTCGCACGTAAATAGCCACCCTCGGGAAGACGGTCGGCACCGACAACCGATAGTGCAACGTGATGTCCTACGCCAGCGGCCACTTCCGCGGCAAGGAGGTTGCGACTTGATGTCTCGAAAAACTCTAAAACTGCCTTATCCTCCCACGAAGGCGCGTTCGTCACGTCGACGACCACCTGAGCATTGACAAGCGCTTCAGCCAACCCCTCGCCAGTGATGGTGTTGACGCCTGTGCTCGGTGACGCCGCCACGACCTGATGGCCGAGCTCACGAAGCTTGTGAACAAGCTTTTTTCCGATGAGCCCAGTACCGCCAATAACAACAATCTTCATGTGAAACCTCCTACTTCTTAGTCCACAGAAGGGTCTTGTAATATCTACACGTATATTTATGGGGCCGAATGTCATTCGTATCTAGAGGCAGAGCATGTTCTCACTCTGTCATATTAAGGATATTTTTCATCCTTAAGGATATTGTATAACCTTAATAGGGGAGCCGTCAAGTGAGAGGGTGAAGTATCGCACAGTAAGTCCTTGACGAATTTCGTCCACCCGTGTTATAATTTGTCCATGCGGACGAAAAATATATCGGATGGACAAAAACTTCCCTCATTTATCGAGGTGGCCAGAAGAACACAGCTCATCGAGTGCGCAATCGAGACGATTGCTACGCAGGGCTATGCTCAGGCATCCCTGGCTCAAATTGCGAAACAAGCTGGCATTAGCAAGAGTGTTATCACCTATTACTTCAACAGCAAAGAGACGTTGATCGAGCAGGTGGTCAAGGAGATTTTAACGGATGCTGCTCACTTTATCGGGCCACAGTTAGCTGCTCAGTCCACGGCTCGGCTTCGCTTGCAGGCCTACATCCAGGCGCATGTTGAGTACATCAGCACCCACCTCAAGCAGATGATGGCGATAATGGAAATTGCCATCCATGTGCGCACAGAAGAGGGAAAGCTGCGCTATGGCACTGCCACCGAGCAGCCAGTGCTGACAGCCTTAAAAACTCTTTTGCGTAAAGGTCAAGAAGAAGGTGATTTCAGGGCTTTCGATCTCCATGTGATGGCAGTAACCATCAGAAGAGCTATCGATGCCTTGCCTCCTGTCCTCATTGCCGATCCAGACCTGGACGTGGATCTCTATGCGCGGGAGCTGGTGACGCTCTTTGACCGGGCCACTCGCAAGGAATGAGCCAGGGAACTATCCATCGTCGAGGGAAAACGCTCCGCAGATGTAGCGGCATCCCCGAAGCAGGGTGCCGTGGAGGGACGAAATGATTACCTTTGCTATCTATGGAATTGAGGGCTTCAATCCAGCACTCGGATTTGGCCCGTTGCAAGCTGAATTCGAGCGACGTGGTTTCCCCTGTCGACTCGTCGGGATACCCAACCTGAAAACACAGACACCGAATCGAGATCGTGCAAAGATCATGATCGAAGCCTTGCGTCATGTTGAGGGGGAGCTAGCTCTTCTGGGAATTTCCAACCACGGGCTGTTCTTGCCGCTCGTGGCAGCAGCCCGACCAGTACGCAGGATCGTGCTGATAAACGCGGTGATCCCGCATCCGGGACAATCCTTCCTGAAAGCCTCCAGGCATGAACGGGTCTTCTCCAACATCTACACCCGTTTCCTGGCCGCGATAGCTCCTGGTATGACTGAAGTCTGTCCCCTCACCGAACTTCCCCAGGTGGAATACGTCTACATCTCGGCAGAAAAAGACGATGCCATCCGCCCGCAATGGGAACAATGGGCCGCTCGTGAATATCTCCACGTGGAGCCGGTTATCATCAAGGGCGCGGGGCATGCCAATATTATCCAGCTCTTTATCAACGAAATCGTCGATGCTGCAACGAAGGGGCTCTAGCAGCCTCTGTATGAGAGGATGAATATGGATACACAACAACGTACAAACCCTCAGTGGCTCCTGTACCTGCGCTTAGCCATGATGTTGGTGCCGCTGCCTGTTTACTTCGCTATCCGTTCCTCGGTGGGGAATGATACCAAAGCGCTGGCGATCGCCTGGTTTATTCCAGCTGTCTGGGCGTTAGTTATCTCCCTCTGGCGACGGCGCATCGAGTTGTTTGGCTTGCTGGGGGTAGCCGCCTACGGCATCGCTCTCGGCATTGCGATCTTCTTCAACACTGGCCCTCTGCCCCTCATGCTCCGTCACGCGGTCGTGGCCGGTGTGGTTGGACTAGTGTTCCTTGGCTCATCAGCCATGGGAAAACCTATCATATTAGCCATCGTCCGGCATACCATGAATGGCACGAAATACACTGAGCGGGTTAAAGAGGTCACCGCCGATCCCCAGGTTATTCAGAGAATCACCACGATCACGCTCGTTGTTGGCGTCGCCTTACTCGCCGATGCAGTCATCCAGGCCGTACTGGCGCTGACGCTCTCGGTCGGTGCCTTTCTCGTCGCGACGACCGCTGTTCATTTCGGCATCATCGGTGTGATTATTCTGACAATGGCAGTAGTCTTTTGGATCAAATCTCACAGATAGGAGGTATGAGATCAGGTTCTTGCTAAGACCCACTCGAAACTTTTTTGCCACAAATCCGCTGGCACGTCTTCTGAGAGGGTTTTCACGAGGTCAGACAGACGTACGCTTGCTAACTTCTTTCGCCATTCCTGATCCGCCTCCCACATGACACGAGCTACGGGACATGGTTTCGTCTCGCAATAGTTTGCATCTCGGCAGGGGTTGTTTTTTCTGATCTCGGTACACACAAATGTTGATCGCTTTCCCTCTACTGCCTCAACTATATCGAGAAAGGTAATCTCAGCTGGATCCTTTGCTAATCGATAACCGCCCGTAGGGCCCAAAGTGCTTTCAACGATTGAAGCCTGCGATAAGCTTTGTAAGGCCTTAGATAAATATTCCTTTGGAATACCATGAAACTCCGCCAGATCTTTGGTCGCCAGGTAACGATTTGCGGGGAGTCCGGCGAGTATGGCGCAACAATGCAGCACCCACTCAACTTGATTTTTTAAAAGCATCGGTTTGACCTATATTTTCGCTACTACCTTCTTGATCGAGTTTATTATACCCTCACCTTTTTCGACTTCATCAAACCAGGGAACACTCATGCTATAATTCATCGGTGGCGAGTGGAAAGAGGAAGTGGTTGTTGAGTTCGCAATAAAATAAATCCGAGAGGATTTGTTCCCCTAATTCCGAGCTGGCATCTTTCCTGTTTTCCAATATACGCGGCGTTCCTTCTTACTCAGACGCTTAAATTGCTCTATCTTCTCCCGACATTGTTCGACCAATTCCCATTTATTAGCAAACATACTCTCACTACTGCCACTATAGATATTCCGCTTCTTAAACTCTTCAGGAGTAGTGGAAACTAACCACTCGCGCTGATCTTCCTGTGAATGATAGTACCAGGGTTCAGGCAACACATATTTTGGGTCATCCACCCATGCAGGACAGGAGACATTATACTTGTGACAAAGGTGCTCTACCGATGCTGCGCAAAAAGCTGCCCAGCGCAGATAATACTCACCTTCTGGAAATGCCGATAGTGGCTCAGCCACCAGGTCAGACCGCCGATCTTTTGCATAGGCAAACCAATAATTAAGGAAGTCGCCCAACGCAACCCACGGTTGCTGACCCTCACAGATCCTCCGAAACGCCACCGATATCGTGTCAACAGGCTGATCGCCCCACATCATGCGCCTCCTTATTATATACTTTACCCTCTCAGTATACATTGTTTTCACTCTCACAGTAAGGCTTTTCCTTTTTCAAAATAGAGGGGTGTCGGATAGCAATCAACTTTCACACCTACATCCTAAAAAATCTGTTGATTTTCTCTAGAACTCCGTATGTTTGCTGAGTATCCTCATTAATATACTTATTAACGATCCTTTGAGCTTGCGCGCGCGTCTTAATCCGCAGTTTTGCTGCTAACGCTTCAATATCAGGCTCATCCTTGTCACGCCCTGCTATCAACTTATGGGCTAAAATGTAGTCTTTAGGAGGAACATAGACCCAAAGGCGACGTCCAAACTTGCGCCAGAGTTTCCCCTTCGGCACCGGGCCAGCAATAGCCAGGAACTCCCCGATATTATCGCTAAACCAAGCAGGATCGAGTCTGTTGTCCTGCGCAACAAAACGCACAGCCTGCTTAAAAATGCGATACTCATGTGTATAATACAGCGTCTCAAAGTCCTGTACCCGCACATCTACATCTTTTGTCGTATCCCGATTGCCAATCTGCGTCAACATAAAGCCACCACCAATCATCAGCAAACGGAAAGTTATTTGTACCCCTAAAGCTTCCAACTCCTCCCCAAGTAAGGAGAAGCAATGTTCAATATCCCGCGCATACATAGCAGCTACCCACCTCCCTATACAGCAGCCCGTCATAGTAAAAAACATACTACACTGATTGGCATAGAGAATCGCCAATAAAAAGCGAACATCCAGAGACAACGTTAAAAGAGATTCTGGATGTTCTGCATATATATACGTTTTTTGTGATAATTCTGGGTATATATTTTATACTGATCGACCCGGTGCGCTTTCGCCGAAGTAGAGGGTTCCTGGAAGGACGTGCTGGCGGCACAGATCGTCATCCAGTTCGACTCCCAGGCCGGGGGCGTCGCTCAGGGCAAGGTAGCCATTTTTGATCAGCGGATCATCGCCACGACCAACCATCGCATCCCACCAGGGGATATCCTGCGAGTGAAATTCCAGCACCAGGAAGGTGCGGATAGCCGCGCCAACGTGGGCCGAGGCAACCGTCCCGACGGGGCTGCATACGTTGTGCGCGGCAAAAGGAATGTAGTGCATATCCGCCAGGTCGGCGATGCGCTTGCTCTCCAGGAGGCCGCCGCAGCGCGGGATATCAGGCTGGATGATATGGCACGCTCCCTTCTCAATAAAGGGGCGCATGCCATGCCGGGTGTAGAGATTCTCCCCCGTGCAGATCGGCGTCCTGGTCGCAGCGCAGACACGCGCCATCGCATCGGCGTTATCGGGCGGCGTAGGATCTTCCAGCCACAGCAGGGGGAATGGCTCAAGGGCCTGGGCCAGTCGAATCGCATCCCCAACATTGTAGGACCAGTGACAATCGAGCGCCAGATCTATATCGGGGCCTAATGTCTCGCTGATGGCCGCCACCACCTCCACCATGCGCCTGATATATTTCCCGCTTAAAGCGCGATTATAGCGGTCAGGCTGCAGTTCAGGAGCGATGCTATCCAGATCGAACTTGATAGCGTCGAAGCCACGCTCGCGCACCTGCACCGCTCGCTTGCGCCAATCGTCAACCTCGCGCAGTGAGCGGGCGTGCGAATCGGCATAAACGCGCACACGATCTCTGAACTTGCCGCCGAGCAGCTGATAGACGGGTGTTTTCAGCCGTTTGCCTACAATATCCAGCAGGGCAATCTCCACCCCGCTAATAGCCGCGACGATGGTTCCGGCCACCGTTCCATCGCCGGACAGCGACTGCATCATATGGGTCCAGAGCTTATCGACTTCCATGGGGTCTTTGCCCACCAGTCGTGTTTTGATCTTCTCCACCACATCGGTTACCCCTGGCCCCCAGTATGCCTCGCCAAGTCCAACCAGTCCCACGTCTGTGTATACGCGTATCAGATTCCAGGGGAAGTTTCCCGCCACGATCGCCGTACGAATATCAGTAATCTTCACGCTGAATCCTTTCTACAGCACTCCGTAGATGCGATATACCTCGTCAACCGGCATGCCTGCTGCGATTTGTTCTCGCTCAAGGTTCTCTTTGGCAAAGGTTTCCTCAACTCGCAGCAGGACCTCATCAACGATATCTTTAGGGATGAGCTGGACGCCGTCATTATCGCCAAAGATGAAATCGCCCGGCATCACCTTCACATAATGAGTCAGGTGCCCTGGCAGATAGATAGGCTGATTCACATCAGTAATAATCCAACCCCCAAAGGCGTTGGGGCGTGTACCAAAGCTAAAGAGCGGGAAATCGGGCATCTTCAGTACATATTGGGTATCGCGGCAATTGCCGGCCAGCAGCATGCCCCGGCAGCCATGTGCATAGGCCAGCTGGCAGCTCATCTCGCCAAAATGGGCTGGCTGCATATCACCACCGCAATCGAAGCACAGCACCGTACCATCTTCAAGGGCGGAGATCGTATCCATCATACGTTTCTGGGGATGGCCTCCCTCCGCCCGCCACTTCTCCTCGCGGGCCTGGCGCTCCTCAGGTGTGCGTTTCACCTCGACCTCCGAGTGCAGCTTGATCGGTAAAGCGCGGCCCACGAGCTGCATCCCCTGGCGCAGCGCAGTAAACTGGCTGGAAAAAACCGTGTCGCGCACGCCCAGGCTGTTTAGAGCATCGGAGACGCTACCGCCATAGCCGGCAGTGCGGAAACGTTCAATACGTTCTAGATCGGTAATCGCCAATTGACGAAGTTGAGAATCAGGCATGAGGAACCTCCTATTGCCTTGCTAGTGCAATCTCGCGAGACGTCCTTTGGAAAGGGAGGCAAAGGGAACGAAGGGCAACCTCAAGGGCCCCTCCCAGCCTCTCCCCGCCCCTTGCCTCTACAGACAGAGCCGGGGAGGACTTTCTCAGGCAGGTCTCGTAGTTCGGCACTACCGGCGGGATTATTTAATTGCGCCGGCAACTCCATTGATAAAGTAGCGCTGCAGTAGCACAAACACCAGCATAATGGGTGCCAGTGTAATCACCGAGCCCGCGCACAGGTACGTCCACTGCGTCGAGTTCTGTCCAATAAAGGAGAACATGCCCACCGCCAGCGTCTGCAGTTCAGGCTGTCCCAGTGTAAAGACCAGTGGAATGAAGAAGCTATTCCAGGTCCCGATAAACGTGAACAGCGCCACCGTTGCCAGCATTGGTCCGGCCAGTGGCAGCATCACGCGCCAGAACACCTGATGAAAGCTAGCGCCATCAACGCGGGCCGCGTCTTCCAGCTCGCGATCGATCGAGGCAAAGTAGCCCATAAAAAGGAACGTGCTAAATACCATCCCGCCTGCCGTCTGCACGATGATAATCGACCAGAGCGTATTGAGCAGATCGAGCCGTTGAATAATGTCAAAGACCGGGATAATTGTATATCCGTGAGGCAAGAACAGCGTAATTGCCACCAGCCCGATCACCACTCGTTTGCCAGGAAAGGTGCGCCGGGCCAGGACATAGCCGGCCATCGCGGTAAACAAAGCGGTAAGGATCACCGTAAGCACGGTGGTAAAGACGGTATTGAAAAAGTACTGTCCAAAGGAAGCCTCATTCCAGGCATTGACATAGTTCGACCACTCGAACTCTTTGGGGAAGACATTGAGGCCTTCATTAAAGAAGCCATCGACGCTTTTGAAGGAACTGCCCAGTGTCCACAGAAACGGGTACATCCACAATATCCCGCCTGCCAGCAGAATGGCATGTGTCAATAAGCTGGTGAGGAGACGACGCGTTTTATAGCTGCTCCGAGCGCGTGTGCGTGTGCGTAACGATGGCGCGAGTGTTGCTGGGAAAGCCATACTTCTAATTCCACCCTTTCTATTACCCGCGCTGCGCGGACCGGCGGCCCTGGACATAGCGGAAGATGACCAACTGTACCAGAGAGAGCCCCAGGAGCAGCACGCCATAGAAAAACGATGCCGCCGAGGCAAAGCCAATGTTAGGCTGTGTATAGGATGCCGAATAGCCGCCGAAGGCCTGGTGATAAATGTAGGTATTGACCACCTCGGTAGCAAAGTACGGGCCGCCGTTGGTCAGGACCTGCACCAGATCGAAGATCTGCAGGCTTCCCAGAATGGCCAGGATCAGAATGATCAGTCCAACGCCCCGCAGCATCGGTATCGTAATATAAATGAAGCGAGCCACCGAGTTAGCGCCATCCAGTTGTGCAGCCTCATAGAGATCGTTAGGGATCGTTTGCAGGCCTGCCAGGAAATAGACCAGGTTATAGCCCAGCGTATTCCAGATGCCGACAACGATAATGATGCCCAGTGCAAAGCGTGGATCGCCCAACCAATCGATATGGGAGTTAGTAATATGCAGGTTGAGCAGGATATTATTCACCTGGTCGCCAAAGTTCGTCATGATCAGCCGCACAACCACGCCCACCACCGCAGCCGAGGTCACTACAGGAATAAAATAGACCGCGCGATAGAACGTCGCAAAGCGCAGCCTGGGATTATTCAGC
>JAFMRP010001673.1 GCA_017354095.1 Ktedonobacteraceae bacterium | reverse complement strand
GGCTTTTGCAAAAGCGCCGAGGGCGCGGGCAAGAGGCGACGAACAGCACTCACCCGGCGAGCACGGTTGCCTTTCGCGCCTCGCCCCAGGCACTGCTCTTTGAGAGCACAAGGCTCACAATCTCTTCGGAAGCCCAGGTACGTAGCACGTTGGGTAAACGCATTTTCTTGACGAACTTCGCTCAGCCAGAGGCTTGATCCCGATGGACAGCGGAGCTTGCCATCCTCTTGCAGGACAAAGGTGTCGGCTCCAAAGCGACCAGTTGCCACTCCGAATGCTCTTGCCCACTGCCAGGGGCCATACTCCTCTTGAGAGCCCTCCACGGCTTCGAGCGAAGGGGGAGCTTCTTTGGGAGGTGCCCACTCCATCTCACGGAGTTCAGCTTCCTGCATCGTTTTTCCCAGGGAGAGGCGGAGGTTCCACACCCATTGGCAGGCCACCTGCCACAGTTCCTGCCCATATGCCGTGTAGGAGCACCAACGGTCTGGGTCTTCTTCGCTATCTTCATCAGCCAACACCGCTTCAAAGGCTCCCCGCCCATGATAGAGATCGAGCACATCCTCGGCAAGGAAGCCGTCGGCAGGCAATGTCGTGATGAAGACTTCATAGACCCACTCGTCGATGCACTTGCCCACCGAAATCCTCTTGCCTGGAGCGGGTGCATGGTGCCGAGCCACAATGACACGGGTCTCAGACACTGCTCCGTCCAATTGTAGCCAGCCTCCATCAAACAACTCGACGATCTCCTCGCTGTTCACTCTTGTCACAGATGCAGTTGGTGGATGAGCCAGTACACGTTGGAACGGATCGGTGTTCCAGGACCAGGTATCCTCTTGCTCGTGTGAGCAGATACACCCCTGCCTCGATCAGTTGCGTAATGGCTACTGTATCACCGTATTGCCCATCAAGACGAACCAGCGCGACCTCTGGAGTGAGAGTAAAGAGCTTCAAGTAGGCTGTAATTGCTCGAAGGGCCGAAGCAAGCTCTCCTTGATAGTCGCCATTGCCTCGGCCTGCATAGGTGCCGATCCACTGACGGGTATGCATCTGAAGAGCAACCGTTCGTGTGCGAACGACCTCTCCCCGTTTTCTCCCGGTGTAGCCTGGCGCGCAGACCGCATGAAGTCGGCGTCGAGGAGGAGGCAATGTTGGATCACAAGGCAACGCTCGCTGTCGTGCCGCCTGGCGTGTGGCATCCACGTCAAAAACGAGGTAGCGTCGACCCTGCCGATCCCAAATGCCACCGATAGAATCGTTTGCCCACTCCTCAGCAAAACGGTATTGTTCGAAGAGCTTACGAAAGGCTTCCAAGCAGAGATGATCTACGCTCGCTAGGAAACGGCTGAGTGTGGCCCGGTGAGGAAGATCAGCACGTCCAAACAAGGCCATGAAGGCTGATCCAAAGGGAGTAACACGTTCAAAGAAAGCCGATAACGTTCGTTCTCCGCTGATTGCATACCCAAACAGAAGCGCGAGAAAATCAAGGGGTTCATAGTTGCCGAAGCGTCCACGTACCAATTGGACTTGCTGCGCCAAGGCTTCTAGAAGTCCTTTCGTTGTGAGGTGCTGAGACAGGATGACCACTTCAGCGAACCATGCAGGGACAGAGG
>JAFMRP010001672.1 GCA_017354095.1 Ktedonobacteraceae bacterium | reverse complement strand
CCTCTTCTCGCGTTCGCGCGCTCCTCACCATCATCCACCCCGTATTGACGAAGCGGTCAAAGCGCGCATCGAGCAGATCCGTCTCGACCCACCAGACGGCTTGGCTCGCACGCCTGGCCCGGTGACCATCTCCTACTATCTGCAGCACGATGAAACGCTCCGAGCTACCGGTAAGCGCTTGCCTCATTCGACTCGCACCATTTGGCGCATCCTGGATGCCGCAGGCTTGATCGAGCGTGACCCGGGACGCACATACCGTAGGCTGGAGCCTCCTGCTCCATTAGAGGAGGTTCAAGTGGATTTTAAGGATCTCTCCACCGTGGCGATGGATCTGCATGATCCTGATGCGAAGCGCGCACACGTGGTCGAAACCTGTAATTTTGTCGATGCGGGAACCTCGGTATTGCTCGATGCTCAGGTGCATGACGATTTTCATGCCGAAACCGCGTTTCAGGCGGTGGTGGCGTTCTTGCGTCGTTATGGACTCCCTGCGATGTTGACCTTCGATCGCGATCCACGCTGGGTCGGGAGCGCGACGGCACGCGACTTCCCCTCCGCGCTCTGCCAATTTCTCTACAGTGTCGGCGTCCAACCCAACATCTTGCCTCCTCGTCACCCAGAATGCAACGCCTATGTGGAGCGGTACCATCGCACCTACAAGGAAGAATGTCTGCTGGTGCATCGTCCTTCTACGCTCGAAGAGGCGCGCCGGGTCACAGAGGCTTTTGAGCAATACTACAACCAGCAGCGTCCCCATCAAGGGCGCAGTTGTGGCAATCAACCACCTCGCCAGGCTTTTCCGGTCTTACCCACCTTGCCCGTTCTCCCTGCCTCTGTTGATCCAGATGGTTGGTTGAAAGCCATCCACGGACGGACCTATGCGCGCTGGGTCAAGTCGGACGGTCGCGTGAGCGTTGACGGAACGGACTATTACATCAAGCAAGCGCTGGCTGGGCAGATGCTCATTTTACGCGTGAACGCTCCGGAGCGGTGCTTGGAGGTGCTCCAGCAGGATCGCATCATCAAAATCCTGCCGATCAAGGGATTGCTGGGCACGTCCATGCCGCTGGAGGACTATCTGAACCTGATGCAAGAGCGCGCTCGTTCGGAGGAGCGACAACGCTTACGTACCCTACATCGACGACGACTCCAGGCCAGATAATCTACCTGCCTGACTGGAAGCGAATCGTTTCACCGGATGGTGTTGGCTTCTCTGCCTGGACGCTTGTTGTTCTCTCCTCTGCTCGTTTGCTCTCTCCCTATCTGACAGACCGTCCCTTGACCTGATCCACCTCGTCCTCCTTGCTTAATCGCTTGCTTTCTCTCACTCGCTTGCTTGCCTTTTCCGATCTCAGGTACTCTTCTCGGTGCCAAGGTCGCAAAACAATACACGCAGTGGGTTGAGATCCACGATTTCCACGTCAAATGGGGAAAGACTCTCTGGTAGAGCAACCGGGTTATTCATGTCGTTCATGCTGCCTCCAAGAACGCAAAAGGAGGTCAGCCCTGTTTAGTGTTGCTGCACCTCCTTTTATAGATGTTTCACACCTTTTTTGGCTTCGACTGGCCGGTGTGATGGTGATTAATTTATACTATGACGTTATCTGTTTG
>JAFMRP010001671.1 GCA_017354095.1 Ktedonobacteraceae bacterium | reverse complement strand
TCTGCGTGCGACGACAACCCGGCCTGGCAAGCGTTCTCATCGGCCTGGCCGAGATTATTCAAACCATTCCCGGTATCGCGCTGCTGGCCTTTCTGCTGCTGGCCTTTGGCCTGGGCAACACCACCCTGGTGATCGGGTTGGCACTCTACGCCATCTTGCCTGTTCTTCAGAACACCTACGAAGGACTGGCAGCCGTTGACCCGGTCTACCTGGATATCGGGAAGGGAATGGGGATGACGCCCGGTGAGATCTTTCGCCAGATTGAGCTCCCCCTGGCGTTTCCGGTGATCCTGGCCGGCCTGCGCGTCTCGCTGGTAACGTCGATTGGCATTGCGACCATCGGCGTGTTTGTCGGCGCCGACGGCCTGGGCACGGTGATCTATCGTGGCTTACAGATCATCGATATGCAAACGATGCTGGCAGGAGCCATTCCAGCAGCTCTACTGGCTGTCCTGCTCGAAGTGGCACTGTCATTAGCCACGCGCAAGGCAGCGAAGACAACCCTACAGCGATAGTATTCTGTGTCCATCTCGCTCGTACCCTGCAGAAATGTAGGGCCCCCCCTTGTGGGGGGCCGGTTCATCCTTTCAATGATTGAGGTATTTATTGTGAAGAAGACAACTCTGTCGCTTGTTTTACTTACGATTCTCATCCTCCTGATGAGCGCCTGTGGCTTTGGCCCTCCCGGTACCACAGGTGGCTCGAAGGACAACAACACCATTGTCATCGGCTCCAAAAACTTTTCCGAGAATATCATCGTCGGCGATATGCTGTACTACCTCCTGAAAGCGAAGCTCAAAGGGGTAAAGGTCGAAAACAAACCGAACCTCGGCGCGACTATCGTGCTCTGGAACTCCCTGCAAAGCGGCCAGATCGATTCGTATGTCGATTATACCGGCACCGGCTTGGTCGACATCTTGAAGATGCCCGCTACAACCGACCCCGATAAGGCATACCAGACCGTAAAGCAGGAGTACCCCAAACGATACCAGATCGATTGGATGAAACCCCTGGGCTTCAATAATACCTACGCGGTGGCCGTACCAAAAGACCTGGCCAATAAATACCACCTGAAGAAGGTCTCCGACCTGGCCCCTATCGCCTCACAACTCGTCTTTGGCGGCGAACCCGAGTATTTCACACGCCCCGATGGCTATAAGGGCTTCGTTGATGCCTATGGACTCCACTTCAAATCATCAAAGCAGATCGATACAGGCCTGAAATATCAGGCAACAGCCAGCAATCAGGTTCAGGTGCTTGATGTCTTCTCAACAGATGGGAATCTGATCAGGTATAACCTGACGGTGCTTGAGGATGATAAACACTTCTTCCCACCCTATTATGCGGCTCCCATTGTGCGCGAAAGCACCCTGAAGGCCCATCCCGAAATTGGCCCGCTCTTCAATTCACTGGCCAATAAACTGGATGACGCGAGCATGCAGCAGCTCAACTATCAAGTCGACGTACAACACAAATCACCAGACGAGGTGGCACAACAGTTCCTCAAATCACAGGGCCTTCTCTAATGCAGAACTCCGAGACCCGTTAGCCAAAAAACATGAGGCAGCGGTGCCGGATCTGTAGAGGCAAGGGGGCAGTATCTGGCCGATCATT
>JAFMRP010000458.1 GCA_017354095.1 Ktedonobacteraceae bacterium | reverse complement strand
GACGGGCAACCTCAAGGGCCCCGCCCTGCTGCTCCCCGCCCCTTGCCCCTACAGATACGCGGTTGCTGCCCTCATAGGTCTCGTGGTTATGTATTGGAAGTTACCCTGGATCTGGTATACTGCAGTGGGGTGGCGGAGGTTGGATGGTGCCCTACGACATGCAGCTCTCGCGGAGTTTTCTCATAAGAAAGGGATTTCTGTTTTTCCATGATGAGATTTAATCGGCTGGATCGTTTCGAGGTCATACAACAGTTACGATTGGACTATCTGCGTACTCTTCTCGCACCCATGGATGGGATGTGGGAGAGTAGTATCATTTCCCAGGCAACGTTTTGGGAAATACAAGACCAGGAACGTCACGCAGGGCATTTCTGCCTGGATTCCAGCAATTATTTGCTGCGTTTTCACCTGGCGAAAGAGTACCAGGCTCAGGCTCAGGAGATCTTTCGAAGCATTGTTTCGACCTATGAATTACAGCATGCCATCACAAGCACTATAGAGCCGTTGTATTTTGCTTTATGCCTTGATTTTCAGAAAAGTGTCACGCCTCAGAATTACCTTTTTCGCGATCAGGGACGTGTAAAGGTGCCAGTTGATCTTCTCACTCACGCTTTTAGAAAAGCGGAAAAGGACGAATTGGATATTCTCGTGCGCTTTTACCGGGAGAATACGGAAGGGCCGGGAGAGTGGATTGAGCCATTTCTTCAGGAGCGCCTCGATCGAGAGGAGTTATTTGTTGGCTTTGATCAGCACACGCTGGTAGCAACGGGGGAATGTATTCCCAGTCAAAGACAACCTCCCTATGCTGATTTGGGGATGGTTGTGGCTCAATCATATCGGGGAAGAGGTCTTGGGAGGTCTGTACTGCTTCATTTAAAAGAATATTGCTATGAAGCGGGCTGGGAGCCCATCTGTTCCTGTGCGGTTGACAACCATGCTTCAAAGAAAGCCATAGAAAGAGCAGGTTTTTTCAGTGAGCACAGGATGGTGGAAGTCACTTTTTCATTCACCTAGATTACCGCTGGTGATGGAATATATACCACCCATAATTTTGTAATGTTCATTGTCACCTGTGTGTTCGCGGTTGCAGGGCAGGCTTCAGAGTTGATGGACGGCTGCTAGAAGAATGGAGAAGTGTTGTATGGTTCATACTCCCTTTCAGATTCATGTGGATGAGGAAGTTCTGATAGATCTCAGGCAGAGGTTGGCCAGGACACGCTGGCCAGATGAGCTTCCAGAAGCAGGTTGGGACTATGGAACGAATCTTGCTTATTTGCAGCAACTGGTCAGATACTGGCGCGAGAGCTATGATTGGCGAGCCCAGGAACGCTTGCTCAATACCTTCCCTCAATTTACCACCGAGATCGACGGTATCCACCTTCACTATCTGCATATCAAGGGGAAAGGAACACATCCCATTCCCTTGCTCATCTCGCACGGGTGGCCTGGCTCCTTCTTTGAGATGTATAAGATCATTGGCCCTCTGGCCGATCCTGCCAGTTATGGTGGAGATCCCGTTGATGCCTTTGACGTCGTAGTGCCTTCGCTGCCTGGCTATGGCTTTTCGGGTCCGACGAACGCGCGTGGTATCACAGTGGAGCGGATAGCCAGGGTTTTTGCTTCGTTAATGCAGGACCTGGGTTACCAGCGCTTTGCCGCGCAGGGAGGTGACTGGGGGATCTACATCACGGGGGAACTCGGTCGCACCTTTGCCGATAAGATCATTGGTGTTCACCTCAATATGCAGCCGTCGCGCGCGGTTCTAAGCCCGGAGGCCACCGACGATGCGGAGAGGAGCTGGCGGGAACAACGAGCACAATGGCTTTGGGAGGAGTCTGGCTATAGTCACATGCAGGAGACACGTCCTCAGACGCTGGCATATGGCTTGCATGATTCTCCTGTTGGTCTGGCCGGATGGATGGTTGAGAAGTTTCGTGCCTGGAGCGATTGTCATGGGGAGGTCGAGAGTGTTTTCACGAAAGATGAACTGCTTACGAATATCATGATCTATTGGATCACGCAGACCATCAACTCATCGACGCGTCTCTATTACGAGACCTATCACCAGCGCAATAAAGCGTTAACCGGGCGGGTTGAAGTTCCGACAGGGGTGGCAGTTTTCCGGGATGAGCTTCCTGTGCCACCACGTTCCCTGGCTCAACGTCTCTACAATATTCAACGCTGGACAGAGATGAACGAGGGAGGACACTTCGCAGCATTGGAGCAGCCACAGGCGCTGGTTGAGGAGATACGCGCCTTCTACCGCCCTCTGAGATTACGGGATGTATACCGAGGTTGAAGAGCGGGCAAATGGCTTTTACTCTCCTGGATCAGTGGCTGCTAGCAGTATAGCCTGGTCGATTTTGTTGTGGTCCTGATTGACCAGGCGGCTGCGAGCAGCCCAAGCTGAAGGTGGGAAACGGGTGCGTGAGTTTTCATCCATGATCTGGCCGGGGAAGGGTTTTAAGTGCCCGGGTGACGAACCATTGATGGCGTTCGCGCATGATTTGCTCGCCTGCGGCCCAATCGGCCCATTGGGCTGCCTGGGCGATGGGTCGCAGAGCGGCGCAGAGATCCCAGTATGGGAGGTTGGTGAAATCGATGGGGTTTAGGGATTGATACTGGTGGGTGAAGTGCTGCATGGCGTCGATGCCGAATGCCCATAGGATTTCGAGCCGGCTGTTGGCGACGTCGGCAAGGGGATCTCCGAACCGGGCGTCTTCCCAGTCGATGATAGCGGCCAACTGCCCGTTTTTCCACAAGATATTGCCGGGCCAGTAGTCACCGTGGAGCAGGGCAGAGGGATTGTATTGAGGAAGCGGCCAGACGGCCTCCAGGGTGTCCCGGATGAGCCCTTCATTTAAGGACTCGTCAACAGTTGCTGGCCGATCTCGCAGCTTTTCGGTATAGCTTTTTGTTTGTTCAGGGAGAAAGGACAGGTCCAGGTTTGAGCAATCTACCTGATGAATCCTGGACAGGTGTGTAGCGAACTGGTGGATGAAGCTGGTCAGGTGGGAGGGAGCGAATTCGGTCTCTCCCTCGACGTATTCGATAACGATATAGGGTGTGGGGAAAATCTCGCTGGATTGATCGAGATAATACGGTGCTGGTGTAGCCAGTCCCGCAGAGTGCAAGAGGTGCAGGAGTTTGAACTCGTCGGCGGCTATCTGTGGATTGTGTTGGAGGTCTCTCGCTCCGTGCTGGCGGACAAGCATTTTTTGCGTCCGGCCATCAGCCTGTTCGATCTCAAGGCCCGTTACCTGTGCTGAGATTCCGCCTTGCAACTTCCATATGCGGAGCAGTTTGCTTTGTGGTTCAAACTTTTGAAGCATCTGCTCAAATTTTTTGTTCGCTTGTGATAGTTCTTTGTTGTTCATAGTGCCAGTGTAGCAGAGTTTGTCAGGTTTTGTCGATGCTGGTAGCTTGATCAGGTGGCAGTGGTGTATGTTTTTTGGATTGGGGGATGAGGAAGAGAGCGACGATGCTCAAGAGGAGTAACATGCCGCCCAGTCCCATGCTGACCATATCCAGTCCGACGTCTCCCAGGTGTCCGATGACGGGATCGAGCACGCTTTTCCCCAGCATGCCAATGAGCGAGAGCGCAGAGAGAGTCGTGGCGCGTGACCCATCTGAAATGCGTCTATTTAGCTCTTGCTCCACGATTGGTTGCTGCCAGGCGGAGAAGCAGACCACCCCTGCCACCAGTACTATCGTCAGGAGGGGAGTATGGAGCCACGTGAGCAGCATGTAGCAGAGGCCCGGAACAAGGCAAGAGCACATGAGTGAGAACCGGGTTCCTAAGATCTTTTGGAAGGTGGTGGTTCGGAGGACCAGGAGCAGTTGCAGCCCCATTGCAGCGGCCATGAGGGGTCCGAAAAAGGCGATGGGAATACCAGCTTTTTGAAAGTAGGGCTGGTTATACCAGAAAATGGCGTTGGTTATAGCAAAGGCCACCCAGCGAAACAGGCTCAGAAGAGCGAGTGTGGGTTGTGTGCAGACGGTATTCCATGCAATACGTACAACCTGGTTGATGCGGGCCATCTCTTTTTGCTCTTGAGCTGTAGCAGCCGAATCGTAATGGTGCACACGAAGAGATGAGAAGAAAGCGAGCAGAGCAGGAAGCAAGCTCGCTGCAACGGCAAGCGTTGGGCTGTAGGCGCCCAGGAAGCTGCCAGTAAGGAGTCCCAGGAAGAAGCCAGCACTCGAAGCACTGCTGAGCAGAGCGAAAGCGTCGCTGCCCTGGCTGTTCCTTTGCTGAGGGGACAGGGGAGCGTAGATCAAGGCGCTCTCGCAGCCTGAGGTAGAGGCAATAGCGATGCCGCCAAGGATTTCGGCAAGAGCAAACATCCAGAAACCATGAGCGCTAACAAAGAAGCACATCCCGGCGAGTCCAATAGTTCGCCCAATGAGGATCATCTTAGAATAGCCAATGCGTTCTGCCCAGATGCTGGTAGGGACATCGGCAAGCAGGATGGAGCTTGAGAGAATGGCTTCCATGAAAAACATTTCCGTGAAGTTGAGTCCACGTTGTTGCTGAAAGAGCACCAGCGTTGTCGAATAGAAAAACAGATCGCCAAAGAAACGCGTAATGACCAGCCAGCGAAGCAGAGGAATGCGTAGTAGATCGTGCGAAGGCACGAAGCGCCAGAAAAAAGACATGCGAATATCATCCTCCTGATAAAAACTCATCTCGTAGACAATCAGCGAGCGTTCTTACAGGAGGTGCTCGTGCCCTTTTCTGGCCAGGGGAGAGGACTTATATAGGATGTGGATGAGTGTGAATGTGATTCATGTGTAGAGCACTTTCTAAAGCATCAATATAATCACGAGTATAGAGAACCCTGGGCCTCATGTCAAGGTAGAAGAATGCTGGCAACGGGCCTGTATTGTTGTTCTCCGAGATAGAAAACGTTTGCAAGGTGTTAGAATTGTGGGGTAAGATAGGGAGAGGGGTGCGCGGTGTGGTGATTGTGTTAAATTTATTGTCGAGTAATGAGCGTATAGAGGTGCTAATGGAAGTCAGACAATTTGGCAATACTGATATGCAGATTACGCCAGTAGGCCTGGGGACGTGGGCCATTGGCGGAGAGGGCTGGGCG
>JAFMRP010001670.1 GCA_017354095.1 Ktedonobacteraceae bacterium | reverse complement strand
TCAAGCGCCTACAGACAGCCCCCTCCTTAATCGAAACCATGACCGCCAAAGCCGATGATCGTCCCTGGCCCATTTCCGTGCTGTTTGGCTTTATCGCCGGGATGCTGCTGCTCACATTCCTGTTCTTGCTGATACTGGCTCCCTGTGCGGCGCTCGTAGGTGTGGTCACTGTGCGCGCTGGTCTTGCCTGGGGAATAGCCAGTATCGCGCTGTCTGGCCCGCTTTCCGTGCTAGCCACCTGCATCCTGGTGCTCATCGGCAAACGAATCGTGATGCCTGTCGTGCATGCTGGCATCTACCCAGAGCGCAGCGGTTTCGGAGTGCGCAAGTGGCTTAGTGACCACCTGATGGCCATGAGTCTGGGCCTGACTAACACGCTCTACGCTACCCTCTACGTTATGCCATTCCTGCGCCTGCTCGGCGCGCGCAGGGGCCGCTGGTCCGAGGTATCAACGGTTAGCTTCGTCGATCCTGATATGCTTATCCTTGGGGACGAGAGTTTTGTGGCCAACGTTGCGGTGATCGCACCGGCTGTGTTCCATCGTGGGCGCATCTCCATTGCCCCGGCTCATGTAGGACAACGCAGCTTCGTAGGTAATGGAGCGCTCATACCTGGCTCCACCCATATGGGCGATAACAGCTTGCTCGGAGTACACTCTGTGCCACCAGCCCGGCCAATCGGTCCTGAGACTACGTGGCTGGGATCGCCGGCGATCTTCCTGCCACGCCGGCAGATCAGCCAGAGCTTCCCGGATGAGATGACCTACAATCCACGTCCGAGCCTCATCGCCTGGCGTCTAGTTATCGAGTTCTTCCGCGTAACCCTTCCGGCTACCTTCACGCAGATAAGCATTCTCGTTGGCCTCTATGCCACAATCAAGCTGGCAGCGGTGCTCTCTCCCATGGTGCTACTCGCCCTCCTACCAGTACTAGCTCTGGGGCTGGGCCTAGCCTGTACGCTAGTCGTCGCACTGCTCAAGTGGCTGATTATTGGCCGGTACCGCCAGCGTGTAGAACCACTCTGGAGCATATGGGTGCGGCGTACTGAGCTCATTACCGGCCTGTACGAGTCCTTAGCCGTGCCCGCGTTGATCGGAGGCTTCACAGGTACCCCGTGGATTGCCCCGCTCCTGCGGCTCCTGGGCGCGAAGATCGGCCGGCGCGTCTGGCTCGCTACTACAGCCCTGACCGAGTTTGACCTGGTTGAGGTGGGGGATGATGCGATTGTTGGAGATTCCTCAGCCTTACAGACCCACCTCTATGAGGATCGAGTGATGAAGATGTCTACTGTCAAAGTTAGTGAGGCCAGCACGGTCGGTCCACGCTCTATCATCCTGTACGACGCCGAGGTTGGCCCCGGCGCTACCCTTGACGCGCTTTCACTGGTGATGAAGGGGGAGAGCCTACCAGCGGAGAGCCACTGGCGAGGTATTCCCGCCCGTGCCAATTAATGCGTGAAAAAGCAGAAGTGCAGAGGGCTACAGCCCTCTGCCAGAGGGTGGGTGTCAGGCTTGTCGCCTGCTTGCGCCAGGCAGCATGAGCATCCTCATTTTGTTCGCTCGCTCTCAGGATCTTTTTTCGCGTCCAGCCCAAAGCCGCCCTGGTACGGCTGATGG
>JAFMRP010001669.1 GCA_017354095.1 Ktedonobacteraceae bacterium | reverse complement strand
TTCACCCGTTATACCAGGGCGCGAGTCTGTGAGTAGTTTGTGAGTAATACTATCGACGCTCAACTTTAACGTCTGTTATAATAACAGCAGCTTTGCACTTGCACGTTGCGTTAAGCCTTCCGCGTGCAACATAAATGGGAGGAACCTCTGATGGATAATAGGTGTCCCTATTGTGGGGCCGAAACGAGACCGGGAGATAACTTCTGCCTGAATTGTGGCAACCGCTTACTACCAGCTACTCCCTCGTCTCCTTTTCAACAGGCTCAGCCTGCGGGCGGTGATAATACCACACTGGCAGCTCCAGACGACTGGGCCGCCTCTGTGCCCGCTCCTTCTGCGGGCAGCTGGCAAGACAGCGTTCCCGGCGGCGCTTCCGACGCGCCTACCTATCGCGCAGATTCCCCGGCACCCGCACAAACCGTACAAGCGACAATGGATAAGATTGAACAGCCCGGACGCCTGATACTACGCTCCGAGAATGGCGAGGTGGTGCAGGAATATCCCCTGGATAAACTGGAAATCGCAATTGGGCGCGCCCCCAATAGCGATATCCTGCTCTCAAAGGATAAATTGACCTCGCGCCGCCATGCCACTGTTCACTATAAGGATGGTCAGTATATCCTGCAAGACGAGCGCAGCGCCAATGGCACATTTGTCAATGGCCAGCAGCTCGACGAGGGTGCCCCTCATAACTTGAGCGATGGCGACCATATCGGTATCGGAGAGCATGAATTGATCTACCGGGCCTATAGGGAAGCAGGTGATATTGAAGATCCTCCTACTATGCACGTTTTCGAACCTCCTGTGGAGGAGCGATCGCCGGTTACAAGTAGCGATGCACTGGTAACCGTTGACGCTAATTCCAAAGATGAATACGCGACGCAAGATGTGGCCGAACCTGATATGGGCTCCCTTGTCGCGGAACCGGCACAGCCTTCCGTGCCCGCGGAACCGCTGCCGTCCATCCCGGATACTCCTCAGGCCCCTGCCGCCGAAGAAGAGCAGCTGGATTTCTCTCCCACACCAGAGCCACCCGTTGCTCCTGTAAGCGAACTAGCTCCTGAGCCCGTGCCAGAAGCTCCCGCTCCTTCGGCCCCCTATGTGAGTACCAGCACAGCTGATACCGGCGTGACCCTGAATCGCCTGATCAGCCTTGCTCAACCTACTGTACCTGACATGAGTGGCCTGATGGCCGCACTCTCCTCGCTCGATGGCCAGATCTCGGCTCTGCAACAGCAGTTCAATGAGACACAGGAAGCCATTCGCAATCATGAGAACGAAGTCGCTCAGACCACTAGCGATTTACGCGTCGGTCTGCGCCGCGTCTCAGATCGTATGGATTCAACCATCGCCGATGTAGCACGCAGCCGCGAAGCCCTGGCCTGGGCGGAACTGCTGCAGCTGATGGAAGATGTGATGAATAATCCGCGCGATATCGAGTATGTCACCAAACTTGCTCGCAAAGCACGCGAACTCAATAAGGTCTTCCATCTCCATCAACATGTACTCAATACGATGGCCGAGTGCAATAGTTTGCTGCGCGGCATGATTGGGGAAGATAAGTAGCCTGTCCAATAGAAGAGGCGGCCTACAAGGCCGCCTCTCTGCGCTTATCT
>JAFMRP010000457.1:545-5103 GCA_017354095.1 Ktedonobacteraceae bacterium | reverse complement strand
CCGTAACTATTAATGAGCCGTAACTATTTAGGAGGTAGCCAGTATGGCTGTGCCAACCGACGTACGCAGGGAAGCAGGGCCTCGCTCCCTCGTATCCGGTCTCAGCAGGCGGCTTCGTAGTTTTGGAGCCGCGTTGGGACGCCCTCTATTCGCCATTTTGCTCGCAATGATCGCAGGTGGCATCGTCATCTTCGCAACTTCGCAGGGAGGGGCAGACGAGCGGTTCTTCACCATTCTCAACGCATACCAGTCGCTCTTTACCGGCTCTTTTGGGGATATGCAGAGCCTTTCTTACACACTGATTCGTGTAGGTGCGCTAATCCTCACTGGTATCTCGGTCGCGCTGGCATTCCGCGTGGGCCTGTTCAACATTGGAGCGCAGGGCCAGCTCGCTGTTGGGGCGATGACCGCAGGTATTATCGCCTTCACCATGCCGGGGCTGCCAGGTTTTGTGATGATCCCATTGATGATCGTGGGCAGCGCGCTGGCCGGAGCCATCTGGGGCGGCATCGTGGGGCTGCTGAAAGCCTGGAGAGGCGCGCACGAAGTGGTCACGACCATCATGCTCAACTGGATTGCCTTTTACCTTTGCGATTACTTTATTAATGGCCCCTTCAAGGCGCCCCAGCAGGCCAACCAGACCTCCTCAATTCCCTTGCAGGGCACGTTACCAAGTATCTCGCTTTTCTACAATAACACGCTGGGTCATTTCCTGCCGGCGATCCCGCAGCCAGATCAGTATCTCGTTGATGTATCGTTCTTCTTCGCGCTGCTGGGCCTGGTGATCTACTGGTTTATTACCAGGCGCACCACCTTTGGTTACGAGATGCGGGTGATCGGGCAGAACATTGGAGCGGCCAGGTATGCCGGGATCAGAATCGGGCGCAATATGGTAGTGACCATGGCGCTGGCCGGAGCATTCGCGGGGCTGGCCGGCTCATTCCACCTGATGGGCCAGTTCCCTTATCAGTTGATCGGCACGACGTTCAGCACAGATCCCACCGGCTTTGACGCCATCGGTGTATCGTTGCTTGGCAACAACACGGCCACCGGTATGCTCCTGGCCTCCCTGCTCTTCGGCGGCCTGCGCCAGGGAAGCACACAGATGCAGCTTAACGCGAACATTCCTGTTGACCTGGTTTTTATCATCCAGGCCCTGGTACTCTTCTCCATCGCCTCTGAATTTCTGCCAGCCATCCTGCGCGCACTGCCAGCCTGGGTGCCGTTCAGCCGCAAGCCAGCGCTGGCGGTCACAGGCAGCACGACGGTGGCAAAGCAGAATGGCGACAGCGCAGAGAAGGAAGGCGTTACCGTGCAGGCACGATCACAGCAGGGAGAGGAGAGCTAAGGATGTTAGAGATATTCTGGCGTGTTTTTACTTCGAGCGACCTGTGGGCAGCCACCCTGCAATTTGCCGCGCTGCTGCTGCTGCCGGCGCTGGGTGGAGTGCTTTCGGAGCGCAGCGGTGTCACGAACATTGGCCTCGAAGGTATGATGCTCATGGGTGCATTCGCGGGTGTGGTTGGGGCCCTGGGCACGCACAGCGTTCTGTTGGGAGTGTTGATCGCTATCCTGGCCGGAGCGCTGATCTCGTTGATCCACGCAGTCGTGTCGATTAATTTCAAAGCGAACCAGGTAGTCAGCGGCATCGCTATTAATATCGCCGCGCTGGGCCTGACGAACTACATTATGTTCATCATTACGGGAGGGCAGGGCGTGCCGTCGCTGCCCAATGAATTGCGGCTGCCCGAGGTCTCGCTGGGACCGCTTTCCACCATCCCTTTTCTTGGTCCTGTGCTCTTTCAACAGAACATCATCTTCTATATCGCGCTGGTGCTGCTCATCGGTATACAATTTCTGCTGTTCAACACCAACGTAGGGCTGCGCATCCGGGCTGTGGGAGAGCACCCGCAGGCGGCGGATACGGCTGGCATTAATGTGCCGCTGGTGCGATACCTGTGCGTTCTGGGCAGCGGCGCGCTGGCTGGCCTAGCGGGGGCTTTTCTTTCGCTGGGTATCGCGGGCATCTTTGGTTCAAACATGACGGCGGGAGCTGGCTTTATCGCCCTGGCGGCGGTGATTTTCGGCAAGTATACCCCGTGGGGAGCGGCTGTAGCTTGCCTGATCTTTGGACTGGGTCAGGCGCTGGGCACGCGTCTGCAGGAGACACATATTTCGCCTAACTTGTTGAACACACTGCCCTATCTATTAACGCTGATCGCGCTGGTCGGGCTAGTGGGCCGCACCGTTGCGCCTGCGGCGGATGGCGTGCCCTATGAGCCGGGGACGGAATAAAGAGAGGAGAGGTTCTTATGGAAGAACGTACAGCGGTCCAGACCGTCGAAGAGCGCACGGTGCCACTTGCCGTTGAGATGCGCGAGATCAGCAAAGCGTGGCCGGGAGTACTGGCCAATGATCACATCAATCTTGCCATTGAGCGGGGGGAGATTCACGCGCTGGTGGGAGAAAATGGCGCGGGCAAATCAACGCTGATGAACATCCTTTATGGGCTCATCAAGCCTGATAGCGGCGAGATTTTTGTCAATGGGCAGAAAGCCAGCATACATAAGCCTCATGATGCAATTCGCCTGGGGATTGGTATGGTACACCAGCATTTCATGTTGATCCCGCCGCTGACCGTCGCGGAAAACATTGTGCTGGGACATGAGCCGGGTGGGCTTGGAGGGCTCTATGACTCCAGGAAAGCGCGCAGGGAGATCCTGGCGCTGAGCGAGCGCTACGGGCTACCCATCGATCCTGACGCGCGCATTGAAAAGCTCTCAATTGGCTTACAGCAGCGGGTAGAGATCCTCAAGGTGCTCCATCGCGGTGCGGACATTCTGATTATGGACGAGCCGACCGGAGTGCTCACGCCCCAGGAGACGGACGATCTCTTCAAGGTCATTCGCGGCCTGGTCACGCAGGGCAAGACAGTGATTTTCATCACGCATAAGCTGCGCGAGGTACTGGAGTTGACCGATACGGTGACGGTGCTGCGGCGCGGTAAGAACGCGGGCAACCTGGTAACGAGAGAGACAAATCAGGCAGAGATCGCGCGCTTGATGGTAGGACGCGAGGTGCTACTACGCGTGCAGAAGGAGCCCGCGAAGCCAGGTCCGGTAGTGCTGGGCGTTCGAGACCTGCATGCGCAATCGGATCGCGGACTGGAGGCGCTGCACGGTCTGAATTTCGAGGTGCGAGCCGGAGAGATTCTGGGTATAGCGGGCGTGGAAGGCAACGGGCAGAGCGAGCTGGTTGAGGTGCTTACCGGCATGCGCAAGGCCACAGAAGGTAGCATTACGGTAACCAGCGCTGGTCGAGAGAGAGACGTGACCGGGCTGAACGCCGATGGTAGGCGTCATGTGGGTATGGCACATATTCCCGAAGACCGGCGTGGCAGCGGACTGGTGGTCAGCGACACGATCGAGGATAACTGTGTACTGGGTCGGCAGCGCTGGTCGCAGTTCTCCTGGCGCGGCCTGCTGTTGAACCTGGTCAATATCGCCAGGTGGGCCAGGAAGCTTATCGCGGATTTTGATGTGCGCACACCATCAACGCTGGTAGCGGCGCAGGCCCTCTCGGGCGGCAATCAGCAGAAGGTGATCATCGCGCGTGAGCTAGGCTGCAATCCGCTGGTACTGGTGGCCTCGCAGCCCACACGCGGCGTCGATATTGGCGCGATTGAGTTCATCCATCGCCGCCTGATCGAGGAGCGTAACGCGGGGAAGGCAGTACTGCTGGTTTCCGCCGAGCTGGACGAGATACGGTCGCTCGCGGATCGCATCGCAGTTATGTATGAGGGGAGGATTGTGGATATTGTTGATCCTGAGGCAAGTGAGGAGCAGCTTGGCATCATGATGACGGGTGGGCACCTGGAGCCTCAAGCGTCGTAACAGGTAGGAAGGAAGCTCTCTCTATGGCAGAGGGTCTGCATATGCCGGAGGGCCAGCGCCCTCGCCAGCAGATCGGGATCGCGTTTTATGGTTTTATTCTGATCGGCTTAAGTGGAGGCTCGTGGGGAGTAATCCTGCCGAGCCTGATTACGTATTACGGGGTCGATAAAGCGACAATCGGGTTGATCTTTTTCGGCTCCGCGCTTGGCTATCTAATCTCCGCGTCCATCAGTGGTTTGCTGCTGGCGCGCCTGGGCATGGCGCGTTTCCTGGTAGTTGGAGCGGGTATTTTTCTCGTGGGGATGGTTTTGCTGGCGCTGGGTCCACCCTTCGCGCTAGTAATGGTAACGCGGGTGCTGCAAGGAGCGGGCGTAGGGATTATTGAGACGGGGCTAAACAACTATATTTCCAGGCTGCCGCGCAACACCACGTTGATGAACTATCTACACGCCTTCTTTGGCGTTGGTTCGCTGGTTGGGCCCATTGTCGCGTCGGCGATACTGGTCAGGGAATGGCCCTGGAACAGCGTGCCTACGTTATGGTCAGGGCTGGTCCTGCTGCTCATACTGGGCTTCGGGCTGGGATATCGATCTGAGAGGGAGAGCAAGCCCGGAGCAAGGGAGGGAAACGAGGCAGCGAGCCGGACGCGTGGAACGCTGTTCAGG
>JAFMRP010000457.1:0-535 GCA_017354095.1 Ktedonobacteraceae bacterium | reverse complement strand
GGCTGGGGGCATTGTTCCTGCTTGTCTATTCGGGCGTTGAGGCAGGGCTAGGAAACTGGATTTATACATTTTTGCTGGAGGAGCGCCAGCAGGGTGAACTGCTGGCCGGCTGGGTTGTCAGTGGTTACTGGCTGGGGCTGACGCTGGGGCGGTTTGTGCTCAACCACGTGGCCAGCTGGCTGCGCCTGGGCAAGCGCGGGCTAGTATACCTGTGCTGCGTAGGAGCGCTGGCCGGTCTGGGACTGGTCTGGCTCATCCCCAATGGAGTGGTTGCCGCCGTTGGCTTCTGCCTGATCGGGCTCTGTCTTGGCCCGATCTATCCCACCACGATCGCGCTCCTGCCGGAGCTGGTGCCGAGCCGTGTGCTTTCCAGCGCGATGGGGCTGATCATCGGGGTGAGCATTATCGGTGTGGCGCTGTTCCCCTGGCTGGCGGGTGTGCTGGCGCAGGGATTGGGTACATGGACGCTGCTGCCTAATATGCTGGGGCTGAGCGTGATCATGCTGGGCATATGGTGGGGTGTGTGCCGGTCGTG
>JAFMRP010000047.1 GCA_017354095.1 Ktedonobacteraceae bacterium | reverse complement strand
CTTCTTCAGCAACACATTCAGAATAACACCCTTGCCGGTGGTGAGCAGAACACCGCGCGGCAGTCATTAGAAGCATTTCAGTATCTCCAGCAGACCACGCAGGAAATCCATCGCCTGGCAAAATCGATCGCAACGGGCCTGGAACATGATCAGAGCCTCAGTCAACTTGACCAGGCCATGGGCAGCGCGCGCGAAATTTCGAGCCAGTTTGAAGATGCAGGCAAACAGCTTGAGATGGGAGCGCAACAACTGGAGACCGCAGCCAGATCATTGTTGTAAGAAAGAAGGGCTTCTGAAGGGGGGAGATGCATGTGCGCACTGAAAGCCTCGCACGTCTCTTGCAGCTATTAGATGTAGCAGCACAAAGCGGGATCCTCTCGCTCGAACCTACCCCCGGTTATCCTGCTGAAATCTGGCAAGCGCAGCTCACGCTGCTCGAAGGAAAGGTCATACGATGTCTTGCCTGGCGCAAGAGCGACGGTGCTCTGATCTATCAAGGAGGAGCTATTCCACCATGGTTATTTCAGCAGCGGGAGCTTCAGTGGTGGCTCGACAAAACGCAGCGGCAGCCGCTCCCTCATCCTACGCAACCTGAACGTTCCGGGGGGACCGCTCCAAAGCTGAAAGCGTTGCCTGCCCAATCGCAAGAGACAAGTCCAGCCGCTCGGAGTGGATACGGGCGTATTGTTCCTCGCCGTATCCATCCCAACTGGCAGGGGTTTACCGGACGTCCGCCGTGGACGCGTGATCACCGGCAGGTGCTTTTGTTGATTGATGGGCAGAAAACAGCCCAGGAGATAGCGACGTTATTACATAAACCCTACGAGCGGATACACGCCCTTCTGGAAGAACTTCGCTCGGGAGGCATTATTGATATCATCACCAGGTAAAAAGTAAGTAGAAAATTGTATGTAAAGGAAGATAGGCATGGGACAACACATTCCACAAATGCCTGCGTCAATGGCGCCAGCGCCGACAGTGACCGCACAGGCTGGATACCAGCCAGTGGCAGCGACGCAATCGCAATCGCTGCCCTCTGAGCAACTGCCGGCGGGATGGCTGCCACAGGTATTACAGACAACAGACCTCACCGTACTGTGTCTTTTTTCGGTCTTATTAATTACCAACGTTCCCGTGATCGCAGCCGCTGGCGGGGCATCATTCGTATACTGGATACTCGGGTTTTTGATGTTTCTCGTGCCTTCGGCGCTTGTCTGTGCGCAGCTTTACCGGCTTTTTCCGGGGGAGGCAGCCGTCTATCTCTGGGCCAACAAGGCATTGGGGAGTTTCTGGGACACATTTCTGGGCTTTTTCTGTAACTGGTGGCCAGGAGCTCTGGGGCTGACGGTAGAAGCAGGCGCTTTCGCTACCAGCCTACAGGCGCTCAATGGGAGCATCTTAGATACTCCGTGGAAAGAAGGGGCGGCTGAAATCGCCGTGCTCCTGCTAGCTCAGGGACTGTGCCTGGTGCCGCTGCGTTACTTGCGCAGGCTCTTCAACGCCATCTTTGGAGCGTACATGGTCATGTTCACACTGGTGGGAGTAGCGGGCCTCATCTGGGTGAGCAATGGGCATCATTTCCAGGGGGATATCTCAGCGCAAGGGTGGCAGATTGGACCCGCGAATTACCCCGTCTTCGCCATTGTGATCGTCTCGCTGCTGGGCATGGCGGTTCCGCTCAATGCTGGATTAGAGATTGTACATCGACGTCACGTCAACAGGTATCTGCTATGGGGCACGATTATTACCATTGTGGGATACCTCTTCGCGACCTTTGGCGTGTTGGCGATTGTTCCCCCACAGGACCTCGCGAATCCCGCGTTTATTAGCGAGCTGTTTAGCAGCGCGCTAGGATCGCCGGGAGTCGTACTGGGCAATCTGACCTATATCATCATGGTGCTCTATTTTATCTGTGCGACCGCTGCATTCAATCTGATGTTCGCGCGCTTGCTGGTCGTGGGGGGAGTGGATCGGCGTTTGCCCTTCGCGCTCCAACGGCGCACAGCGCAGGGCGTCCCGCTGAACGCAACGATGGTGCAGACCGGGCTCAACATCGTTTTTGTGGCAATCCTCTTTTTTGTCGCGCCGGCCATCGCGGCGTCGGATGCCCCGCTTTCGCTGGCGACGTTTCTGGTCACGATCAACGCGGCGGCCGTCGTATGGAATATCGCCATGATTGGCCTCTTTCTGTGTGGCATCCTGCTCTGCCTGCGCTATGAGCATGTGCTGAAGGGACGCTGGATCGTCCCACCTCCCGTATTCTATACAGCGGCGGGATTAGGGGTCGTCTCGGCCTTGATTGCCATCTACTTCACCTTCTTCGCAGGTTCTCCGCTGCCAGATGTGCTCAATAACACCGACTGGGTGTTCTGGGTGCTGCTGGTCGTGCTGGCAAGCCTGGCAGTGGGCGCGCTCTACAGCTTCCTCGTGCCAGAGGTGGAGGACCTGGTATTCCTGCTGCAGCGTACCCAGAGGGTGCGAACTGCCTCTCTGGGAGAGAGCTCATCAGCATTCACCAAGGAGACTTATGAACAAGCAAACGTTTCTCACGCCTACCCTGCAAGCATTCCGGAAGGGGTTTCCGCTCCTGGAGGACAACATCTACCTGGCCAACTGTTCTCAGGCCCCATTAGCCAACCGGGTGAGCGCGAATATCGGAACCTTCCTCGATGAGTGGAAGACCAGGGGCATGTCCTGGACAACCTGGATCGAAGAAGTAGAAAACGCACGTAGTCAATTCGCGCGCTTGATTGGGACCCGGGAAGAGCATATCGCCGTTGGCAGTTCGGTTTCGCAGCTGGTTTCATCTGTCGCCAGCGCCCTGATGGCGTCATCGACACCGGGAAAGCGAGTCATCAGCAGCGTCGTGGAATTTCCCGGTGTGGCGCACGCCTGGCTGGCGATGCAGAAGCATGGCTGGTCAGTTGACATACTGCCCGCCGATGAGCGGGGATTGGTCACCGCCGAAACCTTTGCCGCCGCGATAGATCCGGAGACCGTCCTGGTATCGATGCCGCATGTCTGTTACGGGCACGGAGCGCGCATCGATCCAGAGCCGGTTGTGGAGCAGGCACACAGGAACGAAGCGCTGGTATTCGTCGATGGCTACCAGTCGCTTGGCACGATCCCAATTGATGTTCACGAAAGCAAGGTAGATTTTCTGGCCGCAGGCTCGCTGAAATATCTGCTTGGTACGGCTGGAATAGCATTTCTGTACGTCAACCCGCAGATCCGCGAGCGTCTTGAGCCGACGGTGACCGGATGGTTTGGGCGCAGCGCTCCTTTCGCATTCCAGCCGGAGGTGCTTGATTATGCAGAGAGCGCCGCGCGCTTCGACCTGGGGACACCGCCGCTCATCAGCGCGTACGCTGCTCGCGCGGGGATGGAGTTGATCTTGAACACTGGAGTGGCGCGGATTTACGAGCAGATTCAGCGCCTCTCCAGACACGCCTATGAGCTGGCGCCCCGGCTGGGTCTGCGCATCTGGGGGCCAGAGCGGGCAGAAGCGAAGGGCGCGACCACAGCCATTGATGCTGGCTCAACCGAGAGAGCTCACGCGCTGGAGGATGCGCTGCGCAGTCGTGGTGTGATCGTCTCAGCGCGGGGCAGCGTTGTGCGCCTGGCGCCACATGGGTTTATCGCTGTAGAGGAACTGGAGCAAGCGCTGCATTTCGTAGCCGAGCTGAGTCACGTATAAATTTCCGGGCTGCCTGCCCGGTGGGTTTATTGCCCTGGTGCCAAATCGTTGCATTGTACTGTCATTGTTCCCTATCGAAGGAGGTTATTTGGTGCGTATTGTCGATTTAACGCAGCACCTGGATAACGACATGCCGCTGTATCCAGGGATGCCGCGCCCCAGTTTTGTCGACCGGGCCCGTGTGGAGACAGACGGCCATGGCATGTCTGAATGGAACCTCATGAACCATATCGGGACGCATATCGATGCTCCCTCTCACCTGGTAATTGGTCCAACGCTTGACGATATGCCGCTTGAACGGCTAGTGACCGAGGCAGTAGTGCTGGACTTCTCGCAGCATGCGCGGGGTCCATTAGCGAAAAAAGAGATCACACCGCACCTGGATCGTATTCAGCCCGGAAACATCGTATTAATCTACTCGGGCGGTTCCCGCCATTGGGGCACGGAACAATACTGGACGGGATGGTGTTATCCCGACGCCGAAGCGGCGCAGGCGTTGATTGAACGCAACATCTCCGCGATTGGCTTTGATGGCCCGTCGGCGGACCCGGTTGATACTACCACCTTTGATCTGCACCGGCTCTGGCTGAGCTCTGGGCGGCTCATTCTCGAAAACATGACCAACCTTGATCAGCTGCCGGAACGCACGCTCCTAGTCGTTGCGCCACTCAAAGTGCGGAACGCCAACGGAGCTCCGGCCCGTATTTTTGCGCTTCTTTCATAAGACGAAAGGAAAGGTGTCTGGCATGGCAACGGAAGAAACATCGCAAACGGAAGAAACATCACAGCAGCATACGCTGAGAAAAGGTGTACTGCGCATTGGGGATGCGATCGCGCAATCAGTCGCGCTGCTGGCCCTGGTGATGGGCGTTGCGCTTTCGACATCTC
Organism: Ktedonobacteraceae bacterium; assembly: GCA_017354095.1. Taxonomy (GTDB): domain Bacteria; phylum Chloroflexota; class Ktedonobacteria; order Ktedonobacterales; family Ktedonobacteraceae; genus Bu33. The sequence goes on along the minus strand of JAFMRP010000047.1, from coordinate 7,927 downwards.
TGGCGGCGGGGCCAGCAGGGAGCGCGGTTCCGCTGGCCTATATCATAGCCGCGCTGGGAAGTCTTTGCCTGGCCTATGTCATCATTCGTTTTACACGGCGTATGGCCAGCGCTGGAGGTATTTATACGTACGTCGCGCAAGGGCTTGGGCCACAAGCGGGCTTTGTGGGAGGATGGATGTACGCGAGCGCCTTCGCGTTCGGCATCTCGTTCACCCTCGCGATTGCCAGTGAGTATCTTTCACAATTGCTGAGCAACTTCCAGATCTCCGTCCACTGGTTGATCATCTTTTGCATCTTACTGATCGTCCTTTTTCTGTTTGCCTTCTTTGATATCCGCATCTCCACGCGCACGCAGCTGGTGCTGGCCGCGCTGGGAGTAGTGCTGGTACTGGTGCTAGCCGCGATCATTCTGGTTAAAGGGGGAGACTCCGGCGTCTCTCTGATCCCGTTCTCGTTTGGAGCGTTGCCAGAGGGTCTGCCAGGTCTCTTCTCAGCGGCTATTTTCAGTTTCACCTCGTTCATCGGCTTTGAGGCTGCCGCCGTGCTGGGAGAAGAAACGACCAACCCTCGTAAAGCCATTCCTCGCGCTATCCTGGCCGCAGTGATTGTAGGCGCTGTATTTTATATTCTCACCACGTATGCCATGTCGATTGGCTATGGCGCGGCTCACGCCGGAGCCTGGGCGAAGGATCAATCGCCCCTGGATACGCTGGCCAATCGCTATGCCAACTCGATTCTGGCCGCAGTGATTGATCTGATGGTAGCCTTTACCGCCTTTATCGCTTCGCTGGCCGGTTTGAATCTGAGCTCACGTATGCTCTACGCAATGGGGCGCGATGGTGGGTTGCCGCGTGTGTTTGGCATAACGCACCCGCGCTACCACTCGCCATGGGTAGGCATTCTTGTGCCACTGGGGATTACATTGATACTGGTACTGGGCCTGGTGCTGGGGGCAAAACTGGACGCCTTCGGCATCTTTGGCTTTATGGCGACCACGGCCTCTCTGGGCATCCTGCTGGCGTACATTCTGGTGGCGGTCTCTGGTATCTTCTTCTTCCTCCGCTCACGGAAAGAAGGAGACCACATCATCATGCTCGTACTGGATGTGCTTCTGCCGCTCATAGCCATTGTGCTCTGCGGCGCCACCATCTACAGTACGATTACCGCGCCCGCCCCTCCGCCAATCAATTACGCCCCCTATATCGCACTGGCCTGGCTGGTCGTGGGCATCGTGCTAGCGGTGGTGCTGAGCCTGGTACGGGCGGAACGTGTGCGTCAATTTGGGCAGATTCTTGGTGAGGGGTAAACGGAGAGAGTGCCCTGTGAATTTGCAGAGGGGCCTGGAGGGTGTTCGATCCTCCAGGCCCCTTGCACTTATTGGTCGAAGTTTCTAGTGTCGTGGGGTCCTTCCTAAGACTCAGTATAATGGATAAATTTCAGAGAATCGACAAAGTTATGTAAACTATCTGTAAATTTTTGAGAGGGTATGGTTGAGGTGCTAACCTGAATAACGCTCTAGAAGCCGATAATATGATATAGTGTCATTGTCCAGGTTGGACCAGCAGCGATCTCGCGTAGTCAACGCTGCTGGCTTACGCATCAACCTGGCTGACAGGAGTACTCTTAAATTATGAAGATTACCTCATTTGATCTATTTATGGTTCCCCCACGCTGGCTTTTTCTCAAAATAGCGACTGACAGTGGTATTTTTGGCTGGGGGGAGCCGATCGTTGAAGGCCATGCCGGCGCTGTCGCGGCCGCCGTGCAAGAGGCCAGCGAATATCTGGTCGGGAAAGATCCTACACGTATTGAAGACATCTGGCAGACGCTCTATCGCGGGCGCTTTTATCGCGGCGGGCCGGTTTTGATGAGTGCTATGGCGGGCATTGACCAGGCATTGTGGGACATCAAAGGGAAGGCCCATAATTTGCCGGTGTATGAGTTCTTCGGAGGCAGAGTTCGAGACCGGATTCGTGTCTATGCCTGGGTTGGCGGTGATCATCCGCGGGACGTTGCTTCCGCCGCGTGCCAGCGAAGAGAGGCTGGCTTTACCGCTATCAAGATGAACGCCACCGGCCAGACGCAATATATCGACACCTTTGATAAAGTGGACGAGGTGCTTGCGCGCGTTGGGAGTGTGCGCGAAGCAACGGGCAATCGTTTTGGTATCGCCATCGACTTTCATGGCCGCCTCCATAAAAGCATGGCAAAGATATTGGGGAGAGAGCTTGAGCAATTTCATCCCCTGTTTATAGAAGAGCCAGTGCTGCCCGAAAACAACGAGGCATTGCGCGAAATAGCGAGCCATACTTCCATTCCCATTGCTACCGGTGAACGGATGTATTCACGCTGGGACTTCAAACACCTGCTCAGTTCGGGCACGGTTGATATCATACAACCTGATCTCTCGCACGCAGGTGGCATAAGTGAATGCCGCAAAATCGCCACGATGGCCGAGGCATATGATATCGCCGTTGCTCCCCACTGTCCTCTTGGTCCTATCGCACTGGCATCGTGCCTGCAAGTGGATGCCTGCACGCATAATCTGCTGATTCAGGAGCAGAGCTTAGATATTCATTACAATGAGCATGCCGACTTGCTGGACTACCTGGTGGATCCGAAGGTATTTGCCTACCAGGATGGCTTTGTAGCGATACCAGACAAGCCCGGGCTGGGTATTGAGATTGACGAGGAGGCAGTGCGGCAAGCTGCCGCCAGGGGACATGCGTGGAGAAGTCCGGTCTGGTACACCGAGGATGGCGCAATCGCTGAATGGTAGTTTCATTGGGAGGTCTTATTTATGGAGAACGCACTGCCGGGCAAGCGTATCATTGTGACCGGCGCGACCAGCGGTATAGGCCAGGCAACAGCCATTTACGCGGCCCAGCAGGGAGCGGATGTCGCCTTCTGCGGGCTCACGGAGGAGGGATCCGCTGAAACAATCCGGGCCATTCAAGAGGCTGGACGCCGATCCTTTTTTCGCGCACTGGACCTGAGCGACCTGGAAGAGGCGCGAACTTTTACGCGTAACGCCATTGACTTTCTCGGGGGGTTGGATGGAGTTGTGAACAATGCTGGCACCAATTTTTTTCACGGGGTGCTTGGAGCCACCCATGATGATATCCAGCGCTGCTTCGCCGTGGACTTTTACCCGGCCTGGGCCATCTGCCAGGAGGCGTACCCGGCATTAAAGGCCGCCGGAGGGGGTGTTATCGTCAATATAGCATCTATTCATGCTGAACGCACTTTTGCCGGTTCCTTCCCCTACAACGCCGCCAAGGCTGCCCTGGTAGCGCTAACGAAATCGCTGGCGTTGGAATGGGGACGAGACAACATTCGCGCACTGGCCATCGCGCCGGCAATGATTCTGACGCCCCTATCCAGTGATTATTTCTCTCGCCTTGATCCTGCGTCCAAAGAGCTTCAAAGGCTGGAACGGCATTATCCTGTTGAGCACATTGGCAGCCCAGATGATGTCGCCTCGCTCGTCGCCTATCTTCTGAGCGGGATCAATCTTTTCCTGAGCGGATCGACCATTCTTGTTGATGGTGGGATCAGCGCGCTGATGGAGTCGCCGCGCGATCCGTAACGGGTTGGTTGGACATGTTATGACCGATGCAGCAGCGCAGCTGACCATGCGGCTATTTGGCGCACCGGAAGCGCAGAGCGGGGGAGCGCCCCTGGCCCTCAATCATCAGAAGGCACGGGCGTTACTCTATTACCTGGCCGCCACCCGGCAGCCGCATACACGCGACCACCTGGCCAGCTTGCTCTGGGGCGATTCGCCCGAGAGTAATGCGCGTCACTCGCTGCGCTCAAGCCTCTATCATATTCGCCAGGTTCTGCCCGCTCAAGGTGCCGGGATACTGGCGGGAGACGGCGACCTGGTCTTCCTCAAGTTGCAAGAGAACGCCTGCGACGTCGTTCATTTTCGCCAGCTTCTCAGCGAGGGAAGTGAGCAGGGGCTGATCCAGGCCGTCGCCCTGTATCGCGGCCCCCTGCTGCAAGGATTCACGCTTATTGACGCTCCGCTCTTCGAACAGTGGGTGCGCCAGGAGGAGGCCGGGCTACAGCAAGCCTATCTCACAGCACTCCAGCGCCTGGTGAACCGGGCGGAGGAACGGCAATCATGGGAAGAAGCCATAGGCTATATGCAACGGATCGTCCAACTGGATTCGCTTTCCGAAGAGGCGCAGCAGCGATTAATCGGCCTGTACATCCGAACCGGAGCCATTGGGCGGGCCTTGCGGCAGTATCGCCAGTTCGAAAACGAGCTAAAGCATGAGCTTGGTCTCAGCCCCTCTGCTACCATTCAGACATTGATCTCCACAGCGCTGGGAGCGCAGCGCAACGTTGCGCACGAGGCTGGAACGAAGGCGGAGGCACACCGCCTCATGCGCACGCCCCAAGTACTGCCCCTGGTCGGACGCGATGATATGCTTAAAACGCTGCTCGCGGTCAGCCAGGATGTACGTGGTGGGCAGGGGATGACGGTACTTTTGCAGGGCGAGAGTGGCAGCGGCAAAAGCCGTCTCCTGGACTCGCTGATCAACACCCTATCAGCGAGTCCAGAGAGCTGGATCATTTTGCAAGGTTCATGCTCACCGTTCGACGATCTACTCTCCTATGGCCCCTTCCTTGAAGCATTTCAGAGCGCGGGTCCCGGAGATCTGACCGACCTGCTCTCGGAGATCCACGAAGCTGTGCCTGTTGAGCAGGGGCGTTTTCTCTGGCGCGTTTTGCGAGCCCTGCGCACACTTACTCAGGGAGCGCCACTGCTGCTCGCGATAGAAGATCTGCAGTGGGCCAATAGCGCGACGCTGCACCTTTTTGGCTTCCTCGCCACACGTATTCGTCATCTGCCGGTCATGATGGTGGGAACTGTGCAGCACGCCGAGACTATTCCCGCGCTGCAGCGCCTTATCACCCTGGAACGGCGCCGTGGGGACGTGTATCTGCTATCACTTCTTCCGCTGACAGTAGAGGATGTGGTAAGTCTCGTCCACGCACTCGGCATCGAGGCGGCTCCCGGGGGCTGGATCGCTGAAACGCTGGCGGAATGGCTGCACGAGAGATCGGGCGGGAACCCCTTTATTCTGGGCGAAATGCTGACCCAGCTGCAGGCCGAGGGCATTCTCATCGTTGGAGGCGATCGCCTGCGGCTCGACGTGGGGCGCTGGTTGCGCTGGCGTGCGACCTATACCCTGCCCGAGACCACTCATGACCTGGTCACATGGCGATTGGCCGGCCTCACTGCTCATGCGCGCGATTTGCTCAACGTGTTGGCTGTCGCCAATCAGCCGCTGCCGTTCGAGCTGCTGGCGGAGTTTCCTGGCATACAGGGCGATTCGCTGTTGCCAACGCTTGAAGACCTGGTGGCACGCGGCATGCTACGCGAAACCTCGCGGGATTACTTTGCACTCGCGCACAACCTCCTGCGTGAGACACTGCTCCACCATATCAGCCACCTGCGCCGCCAGATGATCTCGCGTCAACTGGCAGTTATCCTTGAGACCTGTCCCGCATTGCAGCAGAACTTTCCCCTGCGCCAGCTGGCTCTGCACGCCGTTAACGGAGAAGATGTCGAGCGCACACGGCGTTTCGGGCTGCAGATTCTCGATGAGCTGGCGCAGGACAATGCCAATATGCAGACCGCGATCTTTCTCCAGCACCTGCACGACCTGCTCACCCCAACGGCCTCAACAGAGGAGAAGCTACGTCTCAGCGCGGCCCTGGGGCAGGTCTATCAATCGCTGGGCAGGCTCGGGGAGGCCGAAGCCTGGCGCCGCCGCTATCTCGAACTGGCCTACAAGCTCCCGGACGTGATGGTTCAGAGCATTGCTCATTGTGAGCTCGGAGAGCTCGCACTGATCGCCAACGACTATCAGGCAGCGGCACAGGCAGCCAGAGCGGGCCTTGCAGTTCCGCTCTCGGCCCAGAATCCGCAGCATATAGCGCTGATCGCACGTGGGCACCGCCTGCTCGGCGCGGCCCTGGCAATGGAGGGAAGAGATCTGCCCGCCGCCGAAATCCATCTTCAGGAAGCCGTCACAGCTCATAAGCACACCAACAACACGAGTGACCTTTGCGCCACACTGTTCGAACTCGGCAACGTCGCGGCCCAGCGCGGGGAGTTAATCCTGGCGCTGGACCGCTACGAGGAAGCAGCGCGCACCGCGGAAGTCGCGCATTCGCATTACTTTCTCGCCCTGGCCCATAACAATTTCGCCTATCATAGTCTCCTGCTTGGCCGGCCTGAAGCGGCCCGGAGTGCATTAGCGAAGGGGCAGAAACTGGCTGAGACCTATGAAATGTTTGGTGCTCTTTTGCATCTTGCCAGCACGCAGGGGGAGATTCACCTCTACCTGGGTGAGTGGGCAGCGGCATCCGAGGCATTCCAGCACGGTCTCACTCTCGCCGAAGAGCTAGGCAATCTTGAGCGGCAGGCAGGTTACCGCGCGGGACTGGCCCTGGTGGCCCGGGGAGAACACAAGCTGGGAGAGGCCGTCGCGCTGCTTGGGGACGCACTTATACTGATAGCCGAGCGAGGCTTCTGGCATTTGCGGACCCGCATCCAGATCTGGCTGGCTGAAACGCTTATTTTGTGCGGGCGCAGCGTAGAGGCGCAGCCCCACCTGGATGAAGCCCTGGAGATCGCGCGAACTCACGGTCGCGTGCTCCTGCTCATACAGGGTGAGTGTCTCCAGGCCCGGCTCCGGGCGATCCACGGCGACTGGCACGCCGCGAACCAGCTCTTTGCCAGCGCGATAGAGCGAGCATCCCACCTCAACCTGGCATTAGAAATTGCACGAGGGCAGGCCGCCTGGGGGAAGGCGGCACTGCTGCATGCAATGTCTCCCCACCGTGGGCATGAGCTGCTTGCCGCTGCTCGTAAGGGTTTTGCCGCTCATGGGGCCCGCGCCGAGCGGGAGGCGATTAACCTGGGTATTCGCTAGAGCAAACACACGAGACGTATTTGGAAAGGGGCGAGGCTGGCGTTGACGAGGGCGATGACGTTGCGGTGACGCCTGGTCTGTATACTGTAGGGCATACCCAAATGGGGGTAGGCACGCCGTTGAACCAGGCACATATTGAGACATCATCGTAGATACCGCTCAATAAGCAAAGGAGATTACAATGCCAGTTAATCCTATGGATTACAGTGGTAAAGCCGCTGTACTTGACGCAGTGCGCCGGGATCGTGCTAATTTCCTCGCCATCGTTGATGATCCGAAAAACTGGAATGTCCAGACGCGTTGCAGCGAGTGGGAGGTGCGCGATATGGTCGGGCACATGATCGATGTGACGGAGGGATATCTTTCGCGCTGGGAGATGGCACGCGAGGGGAGATCAGCCGGTGCTCTAGGGCTGGTCGTCATGAGCGAGCATTTGAACAAGGGCGCGCAGAGTTTCCGCAGCATGCCCCGTGAGGAAGCCATTGCCCGGCTCAAGGCTGACTCAGAGAAAATGCTTGCTATTTTCGATGCGCTGACGACCGAGGAGTGGACCGGCTTCAATGTCACCCATCCCTATATGGGGCCGCTGCCGACCTTTTTCTATCCAGCATTCCAGATTATAGACTATAGCGTCCATACCTGGGATATGCTATGGGGGCTGGGGAAGAAGGATGCCAAGCTTGATGAGCGTTCGGCTGGCTTACTTGTCCCTTACATGTTCATTCTGATGCAGTATACTGTAGATCAGGACTCGGTCAAGGGGGTGGACTGTGTTTTTGGCATCAAGGTAGATGGAGAATGGGGCGGCCAGTGGCGTGCTACGGTTAAAGATGGGGCATACGCGTATGAGCAGGCCGACAACATGGAGGGGGTACAGGCCGTTTTCCATTACAGAGATGCTTCGGACTTTGTGCTCACCTCGTACCAGCGCTTTCCGGGTGGCGAGACGAGTGGTGATCCGAAGGTGGTT
>JAFMRP010001668.1 GCA_017354095.1 Ktedonobacteraceae bacterium | reverse complement strand
TCAGCTCATTGATTCGCGCCGGATCTTTCATAGCGCGTAGATTCGTACGCACCATCCAGGAAGCCCCGGTCCCGGCTCCAATGGCCATCATCGTCGCTGTAGCAATATCACTGATAACATTCACATTGCCAATCGTGGCAATACGCTCACAATAGCCAACCAGTTTGGCAGCGCACTCTGCCATTGTCAGCGGCACCAGCGCAGCAGTATACAGCGCCTCCTGAATGGCCCTTGTGCGCTCTGAACGTTCCTCATCGCTGCTACGCGGCATTTTAAAGCAAGCGGAGAGGCGGCCATAGGCCTCAATGTCTTCCTGCATCAATTCCTGGAAGCGCTGGCGCAGTTGTTCTGCTCGTTCCAGCAGAGTCTCGATCTCCGGCTGAACTGAGGCATAATTTGCTTTGCCAAGCGTGAGTCGTGCAACCATGCAGGCCAGCCCTGCGCCCATCGCACCGCTCAGAGCAGCGGCTGAGCCCCCTCCCGGTGTTGATTTTGCTGAAGCCAGGTCGTCTAGATATTCCCGCAAAGTTCTATCTAAATACACAATCGTGGTTCCTCCTTTTGCTCTACAAGGCTATCCGTGCTGGGAATTGGTAACGTTCCTCATCCACCAGCATCTCAGAATGATAATGATATCATGGGGTAAAAACCTTATCCAAACAGGAGCAGCCTTCTGTCATTGAGTATACCTCTCGGCACGGTGGTGAGACAACAAGAAGCTCTAACATCATAAGGACAAAAAACCTTCTAAAAAGATCTTTTTTACTCCTCTGACTTCTTGTCCATTGAAGGTAACAGAGATACAATACCTGTACATGATAGATCGCAGGATAGGAACAAGAGCATGACATCATCGATTACGCCGACCGCCCATCTAGAGCGTGTCTATAAACTATTGGTTGCAGCTTATGGCGAGCCACGAAATGAGCCCGATTATGATCCCCTGGGCGGATTGGTTGGCACGATTCTTTCACAACACACCTCCGATATCAATTCAGAACGTGCCTATAAACAGCTAATAGCTACATTCCCAACCTGGGAAGAGGTAAGAGACGCGCCAACAGATCAGGTAGCTGAAGCTATTCGATCTGGCGGGCTGGCAAATATTAAAGCGCCTCGTATACAGGATGTTTTGCTCACGTTGACGGAGCAGCAACGGAAGCAGGAAGGGAAAAAAACGCTTTCAGCTTACCTCTCCGACGAACTGGGTAAACGCTCAACGGAAGAAGCTTGGCAATACTTACGCAACCTTCCAGGGGTGGGGCCGAAAACGGCAGCATGCGTCCTTATGTTTAACCTCAATCGTCCTGCTATGCCGGTAGATACACATGTCCACCGCGTGAGCAGGCGGCTGGGGCTGATTGGGGCAAAGGTTAGCGCTGACCAGGCACACCTGGTCTATGCGAAAATCACGCCGCCTGAGTGGGTCTATCCCTTGCATGTGAATTTGATTACGCATGGACGGCAGGTCTGCCACGCGCAGCGCCCGGCATGTCTGGACTGCACCTTGTATGACGAGTGCCTCTACGCGGGAAGCATCACACCGCAGGAGATGAACACCTCAAACTAAAAAATCGAGCGCAGCATTGTCCTTCTTTTGCTCTTGAAAAATTCATT
>JAFMRP010001667.1 GCA_017354095.1 Ktedonobacteraceae bacterium | reverse complement strand
GTGTATCACCGTCAGCGGCTCGCGACCTCCAGGCCATCCGATCCTCCGGTGGTCGATGCGGCTGCCACGGTCGAGGAGTGGGACGAGGATGCGCTCTATGAGACGCGCTCCCCATCTTCGACCCGGCGCTATCAGACCACTGGGGAGCAAGCGGTAGTGCCCGCTCCGATCTCCTCAGTCATCAGCGTGCCGATCCGTCGTGCTTCGGCCATGACGACCGGTTCGCAACAGCGCATCGGGAGCAGAAAGCCACAGGGAGGAACGGCTCCCGCTCGCCGTCCAGCGCCTCGACCCCAGCAACAGCAACCAGAAGCAGCGGAGGAGAAAGAACCCAGCCAGCAAGTGGGGTCCTGGCTCTTACGGTTGGGGATCGGGATGCTCATCGCCCTGCTCGACTGGATGATCCTGGTGGCTCCGTTCCTGGCCTGGGTGGAGCATCGCTACCAGGACCTGCGCTACGGCACGCCCCGGGCCGCGCATCTCTCGACGGTCGTGGGACACAATCATGACTCAGCACAGCATCCCACCTACCTGGAAGTGGTCAACGATCATGGCACGGTCCTCTTGCTGGAAATCCCGGCAGGGGACCTCTCCAAGGCCAAGGTGTACCGGGTGACCCTGCTCATCGGGCAAGGGGCCGACGATACCCCGGTCGACCTCCAGGTGGTGGGCAACGAGCAGACCCCGGATGTACACATCCAGATTGGCCAGACGGCGCTCACCTGGCACAATACCGGGAAGGGCTTTGAACCCGTCAAGAGCCAGTAAGCACACACGATGCGGTATCGCTCCCCTTCTGTATCGCGAGATAGGGGAGCAGGTGCCGCCTTGCTGTGAGGAAGGATGACATGATGCATAACGAGGAACAGCACCAAAACCAGCAAAAGGAGGGGGAGGTCCCGGTTCTGCGCGTGGTCCACCTGGATGGAGAAGCAGTGCGTTTGCAGAGCTATCTTCATCTGCTCCACCAACACCGGGAACGGCTCGCGTCCCACATGGATCATCTCCGGGAAGCCTTTGCTCCCTTTCAGACCTGGGAGCCGGTGTCCTCCGAGCATTGCTCCCAAGCCGTGCAGGCCGTCGAGGCGGTCGAAACCGCGCTCCATGCCCTGGAGCCGCTGCTCAAAGAGGAGCAGAAGGGAGACCTTCCCATCGTGATGCGTTGGCTGTGCTACGAGGTCTTTGTTCCGTTGTATTACGCCCTGGAGCAGGTACAGGAGACGTGCATGTACCTGGTGTCCTACCGCCCCGTCGGTCAGTCCACCAAGATCAAGCATTTGCAGATGCGTCGACAGGTGCGGCAGCGGCACACCGAACTGCTGGAGGCTCTGCATGAGACGGTGGCGGCCATGGCCCAGATGGAACAGCGAGCCTTCCCCGCATACGAACGGTTTTGTCGAGAGGTGCAGCAGATGCACCAGCAACCATGCTCTCAGCAGCAAGAAGAATCAGAGGGGTAGCTCATGCAGATCAAGGACTATCAACAGCGGGTTCGGCAGAGCAGCACCCAGCGGGAAGGACCCCAGGGACGACTGATCATGGCCTCGATCGGGATGCAGGAAGCCCTGGAGGCGATCACCATCCCAGTGGAACAGCACGTGAACCAAGGAACGCTCCT
>JAFMRP010000456.1 GCA_017354095.1 Ktedonobacteraceae bacterium | reverse complement strand
CTTTTTCTTAATAGCGCAAGCATATCACTTTTCCTATCCAACGAAAGTACCCAGTCATCCCAGATTTTTGATCAAAAATCCGGGATGACGTATGAATGGTGTTTTAAGCTTTACAGGCGGACTGGCTGGCGAGCCAGTGTTGAGCGTGTTGCAGTACCGGGTCTTGATCCGTCCCATACTGTTTCCAGTCAATGTGCACTGGCTCATCAGGAACAATAGCTTGCTGATACGTCTTCCCAGTCCGGTCGGAACCGATTTCCGACGTCACATGGAGTTCAGCGCCATCGATCATCGGCAACCTGTTAGGACCGGTAGGGACGCCATACGTGTTTTCACCAAAGATGCGGACATTCGCTCGCCCCTTGAACGCCATTATTGTACCTTCGGCAGCGCTCGCGGTATTAGGGCCCGTCAGGATCGCTACGGGAGGATTGGGCTTTTTCAGTTGATAGGGATTGGCTACGGGGGTGATACCTTCGATCGCTGCACCATTTTTATCAAGCACTGTCCCATGCTTGTATCCAAAACCCTCCATGATATTCCCCTGAGCATCCACATATGTCAGCAGGTTGTTGCCCTCGCCTAAAATCGGTCCGACGCCCGGAATCATGGATTCGCGGAACCCTCCTGTGTTACGACGCAAGTCCACAACCCAACCACACGTTGGGCGCGTGTCTATCTGACGAATGATCTGGTGTAGCTTACTGGCATATACTGCCGTGTTAACATCCAAAGTGCCATACATGTTCACGTAGCCAATGTTTCCGCTTAAACGCCTACCGTTAGAGCCCAATTCGGTGTTATACGGAATATTCTCGTTCAGCTTCACCAGTTGCTCCTGAGCGCCTGGCTGCTGCGGTTCCCACTTCACCGTCATGGTGGGATATTGCTCGCTGACCAGAGTGACGCTATCGCCACTCTTTATCCCTGCTTTATCAGCAGCACTCCCAGGGTAGACAAGCTCTACGACAAGCTTTTTATTGGACTCCCTATGAACCAGGAGACCGGGGCCTGATCCTTTTCCTTCGTACAAAGCGCTGGCCTCTTGCGGGCTCCAGAAGAAATTGTGCTGATCCGGTAACTGGCTGAGGATATAAGCGATGGCTCGATAGGTATCCTGGCTTGTTCTGGCGCCTCGTATCATCTCTAATGCGTGCCTGTTCACGGATGACCAGTTGATCCTGTCACTGTAATACCCAGTTCCCTGGGTCCAGGCCAGTGCCGTTGCCAGATACACCTTGGGATTGGACGGCATGCTCAAAGGGATCGCAGTCCCCACGATGCTCAGTATCATGAAGAAAGCCAGAACCGCCCTCGCCGCTCTTGTTCCAAGACGCATCTTTGGCATGGAGGCTGCTCTGCGCCGTGCAATGAGAAAGAGCATGGCCAGGGCGACGACGAACAGTACTCCACACGCCAGTAACCAGTACTCTCGATATGCAACTGCATTGGGGGACCAGAAGCCCAGAGCAACAGCGTTCACGATCCAGAACCCTAGAGAAACAACGCTAACGATCAAGAGGACCGCCACGCTCATCGCAATCAGAGTGATACTGGAACGCAGCAATTCTTTGGCGACGGTGCGCCAGTTCTGTGCCTCCGGTGTGGAGGCGGCTGCGTGTCGCAAGATGCAACGCAGTACGACAAAAGCGATGACGAACAGTGCGCTGCATATCAGCAGCCCGTACTCTTCGTATATAGGTGCATATGTCCAGCCGTAGAACAGGGTCACAGCGCTAGCAACCAGCGTTGACCCACCAGCCACCAGAGGCCAGGAGGTGAAGCTGAGGAACCCGATCACAGCGGCCAGGCCCGCGAAAAGCACCAGTGTTGGCCAATGAAAGGGGAACGACAAGAATAGGAAGTACGTCAGCAGTAGCCCAAGCGCAACAACGAGACAATGTACATTCACACAGGTTAATCGGAGGTGCATAACCACCCAGCCTTTCCATCCCTGCCCCTTCTTCCTGCGAGGAAGAAAGCGGTTCAGTTTTCCTCAAAAAACAACGTACAGCGAGAGCAGGCCGGTTTACGAGCTGAAGTCGAGATTTCCTGGACGCTCTGGACAATAAGAGGTAACAGGGATATCAATGCCGACCTCCTCAAATTGGACATTGCTGAGCCAGACCTTTCCTTTCCCACACAGCAGGATACCAAAGGAAATGTAGGAACTTTCCGGTGGTACATCCAAAACCACCGTATATTGTTGCCAATCAGTTGTTCCCTGTATGGGTCTATTCCCCATATTATCGAAGCCCAGGTCATCGTCTTCTCCGGAGCCATCAATGCGCATCCACAACCCCGCCCAGTTTTCAACTCCCTCCGACTTGACAGCAGCAGAGAAGCACATACGTTTCTCGCGAGAAGTATCGGCTTTAAATGATTGCATCAGAGTTCCAAATCCTGATGGCTCCGCGACTCTAGAGGTCAGGTAAGCGCTAATTTTATCGTTATACGTGGTATTTGTGTCAACGCCATCCTGGTAATCGTTGCTATGACTGCCGGCCATAAACCAGTTTCTCATACCTTTGCTTCCCTTCCAGACGATCGAACATCTGAGCTATCAGCCTGTAAGCTATTCGCTCTATGAGTGTGCCAGAAGAGCGCTGCATCTACCAGGATTTGTTTTGACAAGGGCTAGACTTTTTATGACAAGCCTCTGTTTTGTTGTGTTTTTCTTTGACATGCTTCAATCACCCCTTCTCTGTTCTCTATAAAAACTGAGCGGTCAGGTGTTGTGAAGGATTTCACCAGGAGAATGTGATCACGGCGCTATCATGTCCGGGCTTCCCAATCTATACTTTTCTTTTAACAAACGTTGTTGAAACCAGGTTGTAAGGGAAGAGAAAGAGGGATAGAAGGCATGATGGTTGAAGAGAACGTTCCTAATGAACGATTGAGGAGGGCACGGAGTCTCCGAGGCTGGACGCAAGCAGAACTAGCCGAGGAGATCGGCACATGTTTCGAGATGGTAAGCCGTTGGGAGCGCGGGATCACGACCCCCAGTATCTACTTCCGCGAGCGCCTGTGTGTTGCTCTTGGCAAGTCCGCTGAGGAGCTGGGCCTGATGCAGGTACATGCGAGCCTATCTACGCCTCTGCCCACTCCTCTCGTGTTTCTCGCCTCGTCCCATGTCGATTCAGGGAAAAAGATTTTCTCCCGTCTCAAGATGGTCCTTCAGGAGAGGGGGATCACGCTTTGGAGCAGTCGCCAGCTCAACAGATATGCGGGGGAACGTTCTCGAGCAAAGCTTCGAGAAGTGATTCGAGCGACTCAGGCTATCCTGGTGATTGGCTCGCCGCAAGCACGCACATCCCGGCACGTAAAAGAGGTGCTGGAGATGGCCAGAATATATCGACGGCCTGTGTGTGACGTATGGATCGAGGGTGAGCATTGGCGGGAGTGCCTTCCGCCAGGCTATGCCGGAGCCTCTGCCAGCATTGATGCTCGTAGGAGAGATGATCCTGCCCTGTGCGAGGAAGTTGCAACGGCGCTTGAAAAAGCTGGGGTTGCGGCCGGTACGCCCTCCATCACTACCCAGGCCGAAATGGAGACGTCTTGCCTCATGGACGAACTTCGCAATCCATCCAATGATCTCCAGACATTCCACGGTAAAGACCAGAGCGATTTATCAGGACGCGAAGCATTGATTGGCGAACTGACGGGCGCCTTGAATTCCTGGCTTTCGAGCAAACAGACCGATAGGCTATCCGTCATCATGGGGCCAGGCGGGTCAAGCACTGTGCCGGCAGACCGCCTTCCTCACCGGCCAGCAGGTGGAGTCATTCTCGTGGCACTGGTGGAAATAGAGAAGAGGGGATAAAGAACCTCGCGTTCTACCAGTCCTACCAGCGCCATGTTTATGGGACTGGTTGACTCCCTTGTTTTATGTGTGATACGATCGTATCATCTGTAAAACAAGGGAGAAGAGTGATCTATGGGAAGTATTTTAGATACGCAGCAGCTGGCTGCGCTGTTGAAAGTCAGGCGCGGTGAGCGTGGGCTGCGCGAGGTGGCACAGGAGATTGGGCAGGTGAGCCCGGCCACACTCTCACGCGTCGAGAATGGCAAAATGCTGGATGTAGAAACGTTCCTGCACCTTTGCGATTGGCTACAGGTCAATCCACAACAACTGATCAAAGAAGCGCCGCACGACATGCTTGCCAGCGAGGCGGCGCGCTATCGTGTTGAGGGTGGGCAGAGGCTGGAGGGCTCGGTAGTTGTTCAGGGCGCGAAAAACGCCGCGCTCCCCATTATTGCTGCCGCGCTGCTGGCCACAAAGGGCCAGACCATTCTGCACAACGTTCCCCTGATCAGGGATGTATTTGCGGCAATTGAACTCGCTCGTTCGCTGGGAGCCAGCGTCACCCTGCATGAAGAAGACCAGGTGCTGGTCATCGACGCCTCAACGATGGCGATCAGTGATCTGGAGCCTCGCATCAGCAGTCTTTTTCGCGCCTCAGTGCTCTTCCTGGCACCGGTCCTGCAAAGAACGGGTCGTGTATCGCTGGAAGCGGTAGGGGGATGCAGCATTGGCAAGCGCAACCTTGACTTTCACTACCGCGGCTTCGGTCGTCTGGGCGCACAGATCAGCGAAGAGGGGCAGCGTATCGCATTACGCCGTACAGGCGATCTTAGCGGCACGTATCTCTACCTGGATACGCCCAGCCATACCGGTACGGAGAACCTGCTCATGGCCGCCTGCCTGGCGAAGGGCAGCACTATCATCGAAAACGCGGCGCTTGAACCTGAGATCGCCGACGTAGCGAACTTCCTCAACCTGATGGGGGCGCGCATCTCCGGCGTTGGGACCGGAGTGCTGCATATCGAAGGTGTGCAGGAGCTTTCCGCCGTGGAGTATACCATCATGCCGGATCGCATTGACGCTGGTACGATTGCCATGCTGGCAGCCGCGACGCAGGGCGATGTCGCGCTCGTGGGAGCCCAGCTGCATCACTTTGGCGTCGCGCGCGCCAAGCTGGAGCAGATGGGCACAGAGTTTACGCAGGATGGTCCTGTTATTCGCGTGCGACGGCCTGGCGCGCTGCGTCCGATCAACGTCAAGACGTGGCCATATCCTGGCTTCGCGACCGATCTCCAACCACAG
>JAFMRP010001666.1 GCA_017354095.1 Ktedonobacteraceae bacterium | reverse complement strand
CATCTTCAACAGAGTTCTGTTCAACATCACTCGTCTCCGGTTACCAAGTTGTGGAATGGGATTTGAGGTATAAGGAGTAGGTATATGGTAGCCAGCGTCAAACGGTTGGAGACAACAGAAGCTACATATTGCACCGCGCAGGAAATATCCACGAAGCAGGATGAGGTCTCAACAAATCAGCCGGCGCGCAGCACGACCAGGCGCGGGAGAAAGCGCGGCAGGAGCGCGCAAACGGCGAAAAAAAAGAGCCTGGAAGACACTTTTTTTCTGGAAGAAACGGGCTCGTCGTTAGGGGATTCCGAGGGCCTGGTAGTGGCCACGCGGCGTGCTAAGGACGATGCGGCTGCACCAGTCTTCGACGAAGAAGAGGAGGAGTATTTAGAAGAAGAGGAAGAGTGTGATGAGAGCGAGGTTGAGAACGCAATCAGGCAATACCTTGCTGAAATCGGGCGTTTTCCCTTGCTAACGGCCGAGCAAGAGATGCAGGTGGCCCTGAAGGTGGCCAGAGGAGACCATGAAGCCCAGCAGCGCCTGGTGGAGGCGAACCTGCGCCTGGTGGTGAGCATCGCCAAGCGCTACGCTAACCACGGGGTTTCACTGCTTGATCTCATTCAGGAGGGGAATCTGGGGCTGATACGTGCCGCGCAGAAATTTGATCCCATACGGGGCTTTCGTTTTAGCACCTATGCGACCTGGTGGATTCGACAGGCGATCAGCCGGGCACTGGCGGAGCATACGAGAACCATTCATATCCCCGTACATGTCGTTGAGCTTATTTATAAGATGAAACGCATTACACGTGAGCTGTACCAGAGCCTGGGTCGTGATCCGCACCCTGAGGAGATCGCGCGCGCCGTGAATCTGACGAAGGAGCGCGTGGTAGAGCTGCAGAGTATGGCAGAGATCCCCATTTCTCTGGATGCGCCATTAATCGATGATGAGCAGTATCATCTGGCCGATATGCTGGAGGATACGCGGGCCGTGGCTCCCGCTGATGTGGTTACGCACCAGGTGTTACGCGATCACATCTCACGCGCCCTTGAGACGCTGAGCCAGAGGGAGCGCCAGGTCATCGAACTGCGCTACGGTCTCCAGGATGGCTATTGTCATACGCTGGAAGAGCTGAGCGCTTATTTCAAGCTGACACGCGAGCGTATTCGCCAGATTGAGGTCAAGGCGCTGCGCACGCTGCGTCAGCCTGTGCAGGTGCATCTCCTGCGCGACTTTGCTTGATCCCCAGGCCGGGTCAGGCAGCCGGGCAGATGCCTGGTTTGCCTGGCTCAAGCCAGCAAATAAGCGGTGTTTCTAGTACATTTCTGCTGTTCGCTTGACGCTGAGATGGGCACTCTCTACACTGAGGACAATTGCCTGACTTATTGTGTGTTGTCGATAGGCACCTAATTTTCTCCTGAGTCAGGCACAGGCATGTTTCCTCCCTTTTTCCACAAGGGCGGGAGATTGCTGGATGCACTTTGGTGATATAGAAGAACACGGAACGTGAACCACTTCTTCTGTATCCGGGGGTTCAAGTGAAGAAGAGAGCAAACAAGGTGACGCGTTGGGGGGTGCAGGTGGCGGCGCTTGTCCTGGCGCTGCTGGTATTTTCAGGGGCAGGCCTG
>JAFMRP010001665.1 GCA_017354095.1 Ktedonobacteraceae bacterium | reverse complement strand
TGTCATAACGGCAGTTCGCACAGCTCACCTAGTTCGCCTAGTTCACATTGTTCGCCCAGCAGCTCAAGCTCTAGCAGCAATTGCAACCACAATTGTGGCTGTAGCAGGTGGAGTTGGAGCAGGTGGAGCAGTTGGAGCAATTGGGATTGCTGCTAATCGAGGCTGACCAGGGGAACTGAAAGTTAAGAGGGTGCGATGGCAGAGCGAGCCAGATGCAGGTATCCCCTGGTCATTCTTCGCTCTCTGGCCTGGAACCAGACTGGGCCAGAGAGCGTATAGCGGGATGATTGTCTGATGATGCATGATCCTTCTATTTTTCGCGATAGTGGCCGGGAGCGCTACCAGCAGAAGCGTGAGCAGCGTGTACTGCCACGTCTCATCAGCTCACCTATTTTCCTGGTTTCGTGGATGCTATTAGGGCTGCTGCTCCTGGCCGAATACATGGTTGGGAGGGTGCAGGTCCCGTTATTTATCAATAGCCCGGGCATCGAGCTTTCGGAGCAGGCATATCAGCAGATCAAAAAGAGGGGTGAGCATATTACAGAGCATATCCTGTTCTTTGTTCCCGCGGCATATGCCAGGGAGATTCACGTAGGGGCAGCGGTACATATACAAACCAGCGATGGTCCTGTGGATGGCACAGTGGGAGCTATTGAGCCTGTCATTCTCAGTCCTGCCGACGCTCAGAGACGCTATGCGATGGCAGCATTGACACAACCGGTCGTAGTCGTTGGAATCAAAGCGCGCAGCGGCGAGATCGCGCACGAGACGCATCCAGTTCAGGGGCAGATCCAGGTGGGGACCCGTGATATGTTCTCTCTGCTGCTGGAGCAGCGCTAAAGGTAAACAACATATGTCGTATATAGCTTCTGAAGAGCAGCTTGAGTTCGATCATAACGAGCAGGACAGCGCTGGCACCGCTACCGGGCAGGTCACGTGTCGTGGTAGACGGCGCGCCTGGCTGCGGCTGCCCCGGCGCGTTCCTTTTGTAATGCAGATGAACGCCATCGAGTGTGGGGCGGCCTGCCTGGCGATGATCCTTGGCTACCACGGGCGGCAGACCAGGGTGGCAGAGATACGCGATGTTGCCGGTATTGGCCGGGATGGCCTCTCAGCGCTGCAGATCGTCCAGACAGCACGCGCTTACGGGTTGAATGCCCGGGCCCTCACACTCCCCACGAGCGATCTGCATCACATCCCGCTCCCCGCCATTGTGCATTGGGAGTTCAATCACTTCGTCGTCGTCGAGCGCTGGACCCCTTCATCGGTAGTGGTGCTCGATCCGGCCAGCGACCGTAAATGCCTCAGCGCGCGGGAGTTTGACGAGGGCTTTACCGGCATCATCATGATGTTTGAACCCGGTGAAAATTTTATGCGCTGCACATATAAGCCGGATATCACGTTGAAGACCTACATCTTGAGAACATTTCAGCGTTCGCCGATTCTACTGTTACAGATTCTTGGGGCCTCGTTGATACTGCAATTGCTCGGCCTGTCCTTTCCCCTGCTTACCCAGATCATTGTCGATCGGATATTGCCTCAACACATGATCAGTGTCTTACCGATCTTAGGAATCGGCCTGCTGATTATTCCCCTGGCCCAGCTGGTGACCATGCTGC
>JAFMRP010000455.1 GCA_017354095.1 Ktedonobacteraceae bacterium | reverse complement strand
GATCCTAGAGAGATATCGGCGTCGATCTCAGCTTTCTTTGCACTGGCTCCTTCCACTATGATGGCTATTTCCCCTTCACTGGTGGCTTGAGCAGCTGCCACTCCTCTTTCGACTTTTGTTGCATTCGCAGCTTCCAGGTCACGTTGATACTGAGCTACAAGTGGATGTTGTTCTGCTGCTGCTTGTGTTTCGCCCCTGGCTCCTTCGCTTCCAGGCTCTTTTGTTGCATCCTTCCCTGCACCACCGCCCGAAGACTGATCCAGTCCCAATATACGCGGTCCGCCATCCGGCGGCTCTGCTGCTGGATGCTGATCGTCTCTTTGTATGCCACTTTTCTCGCTCATGCCTTTCCCTCCTTTCTCTTCTTAAATTACTATGGCTCCGTCAACTCTCGGATCTCTCTCCCTGATTGTGTAATCTGTTAATTTGCTCTGCCATTCGCTGCCTGGCGTCGTTAGGATTCATCCCCCCCGCAGTAGCGGTCTCATACCAACTGAGTACATGAGAGATCCTGGCCATATCTGTGTCTGATGCTCCAGCGGCTCTCATGTCTGCTTTGAATTGTTCCAGAAATGTCGGCGTTCCCGTTTCCCTTGGGCCCGAAGTCGATTCCTGTTCTCCTGTTTCGGCCTTGGGAGCGTCCTGGGTCCAGAAAGGAGCTCTCACCTCTTGTGTTGGTCCCTCTGGTGTCTGATCATTTTCGCTTTTTCCTTGCATGCCCTCTCTCTCACTCATCCTGTTCCTCCTTTTCCTCTCCATATGGCCCTCGCACCGTTACATCCGTTACATTCGTTACATATTCGCGTGCAAAGGCCATAAACATTATTTACCCTCAGTATACCCGAGAGATAGGTGAATAGAAAAGAAGGAGCGAGGGAAGCTTATTCTTCCCCCGCTCCTCCTGACATGTCTGCGTGTTGGCGGCTTAGCGCCGGCAGTCGGTCGCCAGCTGGTTCTGGACCAGCCGGGCATAGTAGCGGTTCTTGCGCATCAACTCATCGTGCGTGCCCTGCTCGACAATCGTACCGTGTTCCAGCACCAGGATGCGGTCAGCGTTGCGAACCGTGCTCAGGCGGTGCGCGATGATGATCTGCGTGCAGCCCAGGTGGCGCAGGTTCTGCTCCACTTTGCGCTCCGTTACCACGTCCAGCGCGCTGGTCGCTTCGTCGAGCAGCAGGGCTGCCGGCGCGTGTGCCAGGGCGCGTGCGATGGCCAGGCGCTGGCGCTGTCCACCGGAGAGCGCGCTGCCCCCCTCCGACACGTGGGTTTCATAGCCCATCGGCATCTGCAGCACATCCTCATGCAGCTCCGCCATCTGCGCTGCCCGCACCACGCGATCAATGTTAATGTCTGGCGCGTTGAAGGCAATGTTCTGGCGCACCGAGCCACTGAACACGGCGCTGTCCTGCATGACGACGCCGAATTGCGCCCGCACCGCCTGGTAGTTAAGGTAGCGAACAGGGATATCATCGTAGGAGATCTCGCCCTGGGTGGGCAGGCACAGCCCCAGTAGCAGCTTGCCCAGTGTGCTCTTGCCCGAACCGGTGCGCCCCACCAGCGCGATCTTCTGCCCCGGCTGGATGTCCAGCGAGATGTCTTTAAGCACTGCGGGCGAGTTGCTGTCATACTGATAGCCAACATGCGACAGGCGAATGTGCCCACTCAAGCGAGGCGGCTGCTGCACGCGCTGGACGTCTTGTTCGGACTGCGCGTCGAGCACATCGCTCACACGATCCAGGTGCGAGCGCACCAGCTGTATCTGTCGCAGACTGTTGACCAGCGTGGAGAGCGGTGTCAGGAACGAGGTAGCCAGCGCATTGAGTGCCAGCATGGTGCCAACCTGCATCTGGCCGTTGATCACCAGTACTGCGCCCATCCACAACAGCAGCAGTGGCGAAAGCACCTGCAAGATCGACATCAAAGAGCTGATGATCGAGGAGAGGTAGTTACGCCGGATTGTCGTGTTCAACTGGTCAAAAAACAGGTTGGACCAGTGATGGAAGGCCCGCTGCTCGGCTCCTGCCGCCTTGAGCGTGGTGATGCCGCCCAGCACTTCGTTGGCGTAGCCCTGCTCTTTGCCGGTAGCCTCCAGTTCGCGGCGGGTCAGCTCGCGCATCGGGCGATCACTGCACAGCAGGAGAATCACCTGCAGCAGACCAATCAGCAATACCAGCAGGCCGAAGGCCTGAGCCTGGAAAAAGAGAATGACCAGGTAGCTGATGACCAGGCTGCCATCGATCACAGTTGAAACGAGCTGGTTACTGATTGTCTCGCGAATAGTGGTATTGCTGGTCAGCCGCGTCAGAATGTCACCGCTGGAGCGCTTCTGGAAGAAGCTGAGCGGCAGCGTGAGCAGATGCTCAAAGAAGGCCGGGATCATATGCATGTCGATACGTGCCTGCAAAAAGGTGAGCAGCGAGGCGCGCAGCACTGTGGTGAGCAGTTGGGCCAGCACCACGACCAGCATACCAATACCCAGGAGAGATAGTACCTGAGAAGCCTGTATCGGGATCACCTTGTCAAAGATCACTTTGGTCAGGATGGGAACGGCCAGGCCAAAAACCTGCAGCAGCAGCGAGGCGCCCAGAATCTGCAGCAGTGTCAGAGGAGCGCGCTTAAGATATTGTGCGATATAGCTGCGCAGGGAGAGCTGAGGTGCACTGGTGTCGCGCACAAACTGCACTCCTGGCTCAAGCATTATCACCACGCCCGTAAAGCCAGCATCAAACTCCTCCGGTGTCAGGCGGCGGCGACCCGAGGCAGGGTCAACCACGTCCACGCCCGTGGGCAGCCAGCGCTCGACGATCAGAAAATGATTGAACTCCCAGTGGACAATCGCGGGCAGGCTAACACAACGTAAATCGTTATCCTGCAGCGAGATGGCCCGCACCCGCAAGCCGTAGCTGCGCCCGGCTTTGACGATGCCCAGCGCCGACATGCCATCGCGCCCGACCCCGGCTCGCTCACTGACTTCGGCAATACTGGAGCGGCGTCCATAGTAATGCAGGATCATGGCCAGGCAGGCCGCTCCACATTCCACTTCGCTCATCTGCAACAGCGGCTGCACGCGCTTCCGATACGCTCCCCAGGCCATGCCCTGCAGGGTGTGGCGCAGCTTGCCCAGACGCGACGGCTTCGGAGCTTCCGGCTTCGGAGCCTCCACCTTCTCCTCCGGCTGCGCAAGCTCGGCGTTGTTGCGCTGCATCACGTTTTTACGGTGCGCAATAACGCTGGCGGTCAGAGGCGAAGCCTGCTCTTGCTCTTTTATATCCAGCCCGGATAGCAGGGGTTGCTGGCGCAATACTACCTGCTGCTGAGGAGTGCGCGCTGGCGATGCAGGCTGCACCGGGCGTGACGGTTGGTTGGGCAACATCCAGTTCATATATCTCGTATGCTCCGTAATAACTCTTGCGCTTCTCTCTACAATGTTGTTTCGATCGGTGGAGGGGCTAATTTCAGCTTAGAAAAACTGCGAGATGACTGAACGAGTGCTAGTCTGCAACTGGCCGCTGACCGGGCTGCCGGCGAAACTACGCGCCGGAACCGACGAGCTAAGCTGTACGATGATGGCGACGGTGGGCCCGTTGAGCCCCTGGGCGGTGCTATTGTCAAGCGCGTAACGTTTACGTGCCTCGTCGGGACTGATCGAGGGCGCGTCGATCCTTGCAACGCTGCTGTGCACGCGTGGCCCCTTGCCAATCTGCACCTGAATAGGGGTGCCTACATGGAGCCGCGCCGCATTGCTGCTGGGGAAGAAGATGACCGCCTCGCTGTTTTTTTGGGTCCCAGCCTGAAGTACGGTGCCCGGAGCAGTGACATAGGTCGGAAACTCTATCGACCAGGTGAGCACTGCCAGCAGCAGCAGTAGCGCTAACATCAGCCAGCAGTACGCGAAAACCGGGGGAGCTATCGTATATGGTAAAATATCTTTTTCGCGCTTCTGTGCATACTCGCGCATCGCGCTTTCGCGAAAAATCGAACGGCGATGGTTATTCATCAAAATTTCTTCCCCTACTTTGTCTTTCCCATTTTTTTGCTTAGATGTTTTTATTGGAATTTTAGAAGAGTTTATAGAAATCTTTTCATTTGAGAGTTCATTTATCTCTCATAACTAAAGTCTAATCTACAACCATAGAAAAAAGTAGGATGAATGCCACGTTTCCGCTGTGAAACGCCGCACAGAACTGTCTCTCTCTGCATACTTGCCGCGAGAGCTTGATTTTCTCTATAAAGCTGAAAAGTGAATTGTAGATGGAAAAATATAGTGCCCCGGCATCTGAAATAAAAGGGTGGGCGGAGACCCATATTTCAGGAATCTCCGCTCGATAGTTGTCAGTATTACCAGCAACAGCCGCAACCGCAGTAGTCGTAGCAATCGTAGTAGTAGTAGTAATAGTAGCAGGGACGGTAGCAGTGGTGATGACAGTGGTGTCTGTGGTGATGACAGCCGCCGTTGACCTGTTCCAGCTCCTTCTCGTTGAGTTCGATGGCCTGGCGTTCGTCGGTGATCTGCTGGTTGTTGGTGTCGAAGAAGTCGTTGCGTAGATCTTTCATGATGTTTCCTTTCAATGCAATTGATTTATGTGTTTTTCTGAAAATGTTTATCAAAGTTGTAAGTTGAGTATTTTTGGCTGACGCCGAAGAGAAGAGGGTGAGTGGAAGGCTCCTGAAGTATGGGACCTCCGCTCGATCGTTACTGGTATTACCAGCAGTAATCGTAGTAGTAGTAGCAGTCGTAGTAATAGTAGTAGTCATAGCAGGGACGGTAGCAGTGGTGATGGTGATGGTGGTGGTGACAGCCACCATTGACCTGCTCCAGTTCCTTCTCGTTCAACTCGATGGCCTGGCGCTCGTCAATGGTCTGCTCGTTGACTTTTTCGATGCTCTTATTGTTGCTCTGGTATTTCATAGTTTGCCTTTCTTCTCATTTCATAGTGCTGTAAAAATGTTAAACAGATGCTTCGTCAGAAGCCCTTTTGTCTTGTGAGTTCTGTGACTCACAGTCATAGTGTAATCATTTTGAAAGATAAAAGTAGGATGTGCGACACAATTTTAATGTGAAGCATCGCATAAATTATAATAGTAATTATTGACAAAAAATATACTGGCGGC
>JAFMRP010001664.1 GCA_017354095.1 Ktedonobacteraceae bacterium | reverse complement strand
CGTTGTCAGTAAGGTCTGAGCAGAGAAAGGAGGGTGCAGCGAACTGAGCACTAGCAACGCAGCTAAAGGCATTTATCTTTTCACTTCATGAAGGAGGAATGTATGAGAAGGACAAAGACTTTCAAGGCATCGATCGCTTTGCTGGTATCTCTGTTTACGATGATGTTTGTGGCAGCCTGCGGTGATGGCAGCGGCAATAACAGCAATGGTCCGGTTACAGTTACGGTTATGACCTGGGAGAGCGCTGATACGAACAAAGCCATTGATGCCGCGCTGCAAAAGTTCATGCAGCAAAATCCGAACATCAAGGTTGAGCGCATTGCGACACCCAATAGCGACTATGGCCAGAAATTGAGTTCGCTGGTGGTGGCGAAGAAACTGCCAGATATTTTCTGGGCAGGCAACGATACCGAGCAGCAATATGGCGGTCAGGGCCTGCTCTATGACTGGACCCAGTATGCCTCCAAAACTGATAGTAACTTTGATCTCAGTAAATTCGCGCCAGCTTCCATCGAGAACTGGAAGAATAATGGCAAGCTGTTTGGACTGCCCACGCTCATGAACACCTACGGGGTGTGGTACAATGCTGACATGTTCAACAAGGCTGGTCTGCCTCTGCCTAAGGCTGGCTGGACCTACGATGAGATGCTGCACGATGCCCAGGTGTTGACGCAGAAGGAGGGTGGCAAGGTGACGCGCTATGGCCTGTGGAATCCGCCTTCCGGCCCCTTTGAGACGGGTTATTGCTCTGTCTCAGCTGGTGGACAACCCTTTCAGGATAAAATTCTGAATGCGACGAAGGTGACTGCCGGTCCTGAGTTCATTGATTGTGCGAAAAAGATGGCAAGTGCTGTCCAGAATGGCTCTGTCACACCTCCAGGTTATAACGTTGATAGCGCTCAAGATGCTTTCGCTTCCGGCAAGATCCCGATGTTCTATAACGGTCAGTGGTTTGCTCCAGGCTTTATGCAGGCTAAACCAACCTTCAAGTATGGTTTTGCTCCCTATCCTGTTGTGAAGGATCGTGTACAGCCCTACGACGCTGTCGGCATCGTCTCGCCTCGCTATATCAAGAATCCTGATGCCGTCTGGAAGGTGACGCAGTTTCTCGCTTCCAGCGCCTGGGAATCGGTTCTGCCTGGCGCTCCAGTGGCTCCAGCAGCCTATGTGCCTGCCTCCACGCCTTACTTTGATGCACTGAAGTCTGCGGGCTTGCAAACGGTTGCCGATGCGGTTAACTATGAGCTGACTACGCAGAATAAGCAGGGGATCCGTTTCATTGCACCTTGGGCGACCAAGGCCAACGACGTTGTAACAGCTAAATGGAGCGACATCCTGAATGGGAAGGTACCGGTAGATAGCGGGATATCCGACATGGTAAAGCAGTTGAATGATGTCATTCAACAAAACGCCTGAACGTGAACTGACTGTTTTGCCCTGATTGCGAGTGCGTGACGCAAAAGGAGAGGCAGTCCCCGATCAATAGGGCGGCTGCCTCCCCGCTCGGCTGAGCGCGCAAAAGATCGCGTGTGAAAAGACCATACGCACTACTCCGTGCTGATCTCATCTATTATGTAGGAAGGAAACTCGTCTGACGTGTATTCAGTAGTGAAAGCAACA
>JAFMRP010001663.1 GCA_017354095.1 Ktedonobacteraceae bacterium | reverse complement strand
CTTGGTGAACGGGTGTACACGCTATGAACCTGGGACGCAACCTGTTGGCAATCGGGACCAGTGGCGCTCGAAGCGATGGCAGAGGCTGTAATGACAATGGTTTCCTCGGTTTGGCTCACTTGTTCCACTGAGCAGCCGGGAAGATCGGGTAATAATGCAATGAGGGACATGGACTCTTTTCTTGAAAAGCTGGAGGAATTTCTTAAAGAAGCTTTCTCTTTATTATATCACATTTTCCTGCACGGAAGATGACGCAGAACCTGACAATCTGGGTCACTATGTTCCTTGGACCACGCACCGAACCGGTGCTCTTACATCCAGGACGTTTCTGCAAGCAGAGGCAAGGTAAACCAGAAGGTGGCTCCTTGTCCTGGGCAACTCTCGACACCGACTTCACCCCGTTGGCGACGAATCACCTGCTGACAAATGTAGAGGCCCAGACCCAGGCCTCCCTTCCGTCCGCCCTGCACAGGCGTCTGAGGGGCCTGATAAAAACGTTGCCAGATGCGCTGTTGCTGCTGAGCCGGGAGGCCCGGCCCGTGATCGGTGACGCTGACCCGAACGACCTGTGCCTCCAGGCACATCCTCACGTGTATGGGAAGGGTGTCCGGTGAAAATTTGAGGGCATTGGTCAGATAGTTACTCAGGGCCTGCTGGAGGCGATCCCGATCCCCATGAATGAGGATGGGATCTTGTGTGGGCAGATCCAACGTGATAAGGCGGGAGGCATGAACCATCTGATAATCCTGGACGGTCTCATCGACCAACTCAACCAGGTTACAGACCTGCCAGCGTAACTCCAACTTGTTTTCCTGGATGCGCCCGAGGTCCAGTAAATCATTGATCAGTCGCTGTTGGACTTTCATGTGTTGTCGACTGCGCCCCAAGAGCGTCAATACCTCTTCCAGGGATTGTTGCTGCTTTTCCTCCAACTGAACGGCTTGACTCAGCAAGCGAGTTAACCGACGTTGGGCAAGTTGCACATTGCCTTGCAAAGCCGTCAGTGGGGTCTTGAGTTCATGGGTCACCAAGCTCACGAAGGCTTCGCGCTGCTGTTCAAGCGCTTTCTGCGCGCTGATATCACGAGCAATGGCCGATGCCCCGATAATCGTACCAGCGCGATCTTTGATGGGAGAGACGGTCACGGAAACGGTCAAGCAGCTTCCATCCTTACACACGCGTATCGTCTCGTAGTGATCCACACGCTCACCCCGGCGGATGCGCTCCATGATGTGTGCAAATTCCTCCTGACGATCGGGTGGGAAGAGTCGTGTCACGGGTTGTCCGATCATTTCCTGCGCGCGATAGCCATACATGCGCTCGGCGGCTGTGTTCCAACTGGTAATCATGCCGTTGAGATCTTTACTCAAAATGGCATCATCTGATGAGGAAACAATGGCCGCCAGGTAAAGACTTGCCTCCTCTGCATGTCTCCAGTCAGCGCTGTTGCAGATGTCATGTTGCACAGAATCACCTCCTGTCTTGTGGTGTGACGTACCTCCGCCGAAGCAGGCGACATCAACATCCGTTGCCGAGTGGTGGCTGCGTCTAGGGCAGACGTTCACACACGGACACCACAGCCGGTGTGTTGGCACGGAAAGGTCTCTTGTATCGTACCCGT
>JAFMRP010001662.1 GCA_017354095.1 Ktedonobacteraceae bacterium | reverse complement strand
GCCCGGCTTTGAACAGCGGCGTCCTGCGCACATAACCGCCCAGTCGTTTTTGGGCTCGCTGGATATCGCGTAATTCTAGCATAAATAGTGCATTCCTCTCTAGTGGATTATCCCCAGTGCTCTTTTCCCTTTTTCTTTTCTGCGTTAGTGTCACCTGTGAATATATTCAGGCGTGTTTATGATGTCGTCACTGTTCTTGCGTAAACGGACGAGATCGGCAGGTTCATGTTTTTGCCTGCCGGCTCGCTCCGTTTCTTCCGCCAAGCACTTATAGATGGAGGAGGTAGTTATGAACGCGCCCCCTTATGACAATCCTGACGAACAGCCTCCACGCCCTGGACAACCAGTTCCTGAGCGGCCAGAAGAACGTACGTCACGGCCACCACAGCCGCCACAGCGACCGCCACAGCAGCAGCCACCAAAGCGTGACATGTACGGCGATGCTCCCGGATCCTATCAACCCGCGGATCACCCAGAAGGGCAACAGCCACCGCCACAGCCGGAACCGCAGCGGTGGCAGCCGTCACAGCCGCAGCGTGATATATACGGCAATGTCTCAATTCCCTCCCAGCCTACCGACCAACAGGCCGGGCAGCAGCCGTCTCAGCACGAGACCTATGGCCAATCCTACGTGCAATCGGCTGAACAGCCGCCAGAGCAACTATCGCCTTTCCCGCAGCCAGGCTCCTCTCACTACGGCGCGGGCTATGGCGCACAATCGATCTTTGGCCGGCCCCCTTCCGCTGCCGATCCTCATACTCCCCTGCCTCCAACCGGCTCCTATGCGCCCACGCCCGAATCATCAACCTACGAGCAGGGAGCCCCACAGTACGGCCAGCGAGAGTATGAGCAGTATGCGCCACAATACGGCCAGCAGCGGTACGGCGCCTATGCTATGCCGCAGTATGCGGGCGTCGGCATCCGTTTCGTCGCGATCCTGATCGATAGCATCCTGATCGGCGTCCTGGCTGCCATCGTAGAATCGCTGTTCGCGAATACATCAACGTCCTCCGTAACAGCCGCCGTCGTTATGTTTGCCTACTTCATCGTCATGGAAGCCATGTGGGGTGCAACACTGGGTAAGATGGCCCTCAAATTGCGCGTCTTTAAAACGGACGGCACCCCCATTGGCTGGCAAGAGTCGGCTATCCGCAACCTGCTGCGTATTATCGACGGCCTGTTCTTCTACATCGTAGGCGCGGCCTTCGCCTGGTCATCGCCCATGCGCCAGCGCCTCGGCGACCGCGCCGCCAGCACCATAGTCGTCCGCCAGTAAATAAAATTATAACAGCAGGGGGTGCAGGGGGCTAATGCCCCCTGCCGGGGATCGGGGTGTCCCCGAAAAATCCCCTTTTTCTTTTTTTGCGCGCCGCAGGCGCGCCTCTGTCAAACTTCGTTTGACAGGCTTAAAAATGGCAGTGCGACTGCCCACGCTTCTCCAGGTACCGCTGATGATACTCCTCAGCACGATAAAACGTTGAGGCCGGCACAACCTGTGTCACAATCGGACGCCTAAACCTGCCCGATCGCTCCTGCTGCTCCTTGGACGCCCTGGCAACGGCCTCCTGCTCCGGCGTATGGTAAAAGATGACCGAACGATACTGCGCCCCCACATCTGGCCC